>NZ_JBQISV010000012.1:0-38544 GCF_056800975.1 Acutalibacter sp. | reverse complement strand
GCAGCAGGGTGACCAGGTTGGCCAGGTCGTTCTGGGCTGTCTCCGAGAGGCGGTTCAGCACCCCGCACTCCCGGATGAGGTTGCCGAACATGAGAAAGCCCACCAGGCTCACCGAGGCCGGAGCCACCAGCCCGGCCACAAAGGTAACGATAATGGGGAACAGAATGCGGGTGGTTTTGCTGACGCCGGCGGGCCGGTAGGTCATGCGGATGGCCCGCTCTTTTTTTGTGGTGACCAGCCTGATGGCCATAGGCTGGATAATGGGAACCAGTGCCATATAGGAATAGGCTGCCACCGCAATGGGCCCGATATAGCTGGACCGGAGGACCTGGCTCACCAGAATGGAGGTGGGTCCGTCTGCCGCGCCGATAATGCCAATGCTGGCCGCGTCTTTCATGTTGAAGCCCAGCACAGCCGCCAGCACAATGGTGAGAAAAATACCGAACTGTGCCGCCGCGCCGAACAAGAACATTTTGGGGTTGCTCAGCAGAGGGCCAAAATCGATCATGGCCCCAATGCCGATGAACAGCAGCAGGGGGAAGGCCTCTGAGGCCTCGATGCCGGTCTCAAACAGCCATTGGATGATGCCCTGGGTTTCGCCCACGCCCTGCATGGTCTGGTTCAGGGCGCCGCTGAGGGGCAGGTTTACCAGAATGGCCCCAAAGCCCATGGGCAGCAGCAGCGCCGGCTCATAGTCCTTTTTGATGGCCAGCCAGATGAGGACGGCTCCCACCCCATACATCACCACCTGCTGCCAGGTGATGGACAGCAGGCCCTCCCATAGAAATTCCATTTGCCTCTTCCTCTCTTTTGTGATTTGGAAATAGTCTGCCCCAAACCGGGCAATATATAAAAACAGACCTGTGCCGTGCAGTCTGCAAAAGACTGACGCGCACAGGTCTGGTCGTTTCAAGCTAACCCAGGGCAGGGGTTCTGCCCATGATTGTTGACTTAGCTGCTGGCGGTCAGGGCCAGCCGACTACTCCCCCATAACACAGCTATTCTACCATTTCTGGCAGAATTTGTCAAGCCGGAAATGCAGGCCAGAAGTGTCCGAAGAAGGAGTTTATGACAGTGGAGCGGCCTCCGACAGTTTAGGGCCTTGTCCCTAAGAAACCGATTATTGTTGAAAAGGAGGATGAAGCTTTTCTGAACGCTTACCAAAGCCCTGCTTATCAGCTCTTTGATTTGGGCACTCCTATGCCCGACATCGCCAGCCGGACAGCTGAGCCCTTCTGGGCTGTGGAGCAGGGGGGAGGAAGGGCTGAATGAAGAACCTGATATGTGCCGGAGGCTGCGCAACCCCCAGGGCTTGCGCTTTTTGTCATTTTGTGGTATGATTTTCACTGTGTTCTGCTATCAGACCAAACTATTGAGGAGTGTTGACTATGGACAAGCAACTGACCATCTGGACAGTCATCGGCGTGTACGCCCTGTTCATGCTGGCGGTGGGGATTCTTTACTCCCGCAAGGGCAGCGACATGGCGGGCTTTACCGTGGGGGGCCGCAGCGCCGGGGCCTGGATTTCCGCCCTCTCTTATGGCACCGCCTATTTCTCTGCGGTGATGTTTATTGGCTACTCCGGGGGCTCCGGGTGGAGCTATGGCCTGTGGAGCGTGCTGGTGGGCGTGGGCAACGCGGTGTTCGGGTCGCTGCTGGCCTGGCTGGTGCTGGCCAACCGCACCCGGGCAGTCACCCGCCGTTTCGATATCAAGTCCATGCCTCAGCTGTTTGAAAAACGCTTTGGCAGCCCAGTCATGCGGCTGTTTGCCTGCGCGGTTATTTTTGTGTTTCTCATTCCCTATTCCGCGTCAGTTTATAAGGGGCTGACCAGCGTGTGCTCGGTGATTCTGGGCATTGACGAGGTGGTCTGTATGATTATTATTGCCATTGCCTCGGCCCTGCTGCTGGTTCTGGGGGGCTATATGGCTACGCTGAAGGCCGACTTTGTCCAGGGCTTTGTGATGATGATCGGGGTTTCGGCACTGATTGTGCTGGTGGTGCTTTCGCCCCAGGTAGGGGGGCTGAGCAATGGCCTCGGCAGAATGATGGACTACATGCGGAGCCATGAAATGGCCCCCCTGCCCGGCAAGTCCGCAGTGGCTTTGGGGTCTACTCTGCTGATGACCAGCTTTGGCACCTGGGGCCTGCCTCAGATGGTACATAAATATTACGGCATTCGGGACGGCAAGGAGGTGAAGCGGGGCACAGTGATCTCCACGGTATTTGCCCTGCTGGTGGCCGGGGGCGGGTACTTTATCGGGTCCTTCTCCCATCTGTTCTTTGGCGAGACCATGCCTGATGGGGGGAAGGACTTTATTGTCCCCCTGATGCTGGACACTGCCGGACTGCCCAATATATTGATCGGGGTGATTCTGGTGCTGCTGATTTCCGCCTCGGTGTCCACCCTGTCCAGCATTACGCTGACCGCCTGCTCTACCATGACCATGGACCTGGTGAAGCCTGCGGCGGAGAAGGCGGGAAAGAAGATAGAGGACCACAACCTGACTGCGCTGACCCGTATTTTGTGCCTGGTGTTTGTAGTGCTGAGCTACTTGATTGCCAACTACCCCACGCCCATTCTGGAAATGATGTCCTACTCCTGGGGAATTATTTCGGGGGCGTTTTTGGCGCCTTATCTGCTTTCGCTGTACTGGAAGGGAATTAACCGGACAGGTGCCTGGGCAGGGATGCTGGGGGGATTTCTGACAGCGTTTTTACCGGCGGCGGTGTCGGGGTTCACTACGCCGGACGGGCCGCTGTATGCGTGTATGGCGATGGCAGTGAGCTTTGGGCTGTGCTTTGTGGGGAGCAAGGTTGGCGCGGCCATGAAGCTGCCCGGCTGGGAGCCCCAGGAGGCATTTACCGAGAAGAAGGGCTAACTCGCGGGCAAAAAAGCCAAAGCGAATGAGAAGCAAACGAGCGCGAGCCAAAAGTTTCGTCGTCTCCGCTGTCGCGTCGGTCGGCTCGGGACGGTCGCCACTGGCGACCCTCGCCCTTTTCAAAGGTTGCAGGGTGTGGGGCAGAGCCCCACGACCTTGACCTTAAACGGCGGCGCAGAAAGCAAAGGCGCGAGGTACGAGTTTGCTCCCAAATCTCAGTTTGGAACGGGGTAAGGCTGCGCCGCCGTCGACTTGCCGCAGGCAAGTCAGATGCCGCAGGCAAGTCGGACGTAGCGAGGTCGACCATAGGGAGACCAGCGGCCTGCCCACTGCCGGAAAATTCAGGGGAAGTAGTCTGCCGGTACTTCTATCAAAGGAAACCGGAACAAAAAAGAAATAATATTATTTTTTTCTCCCAGCGAGCGGTGTGCAGCCGGTAAATTCAGAGGAAGAAGCTCCCAGTTTCGCCTTTATGGAGCGAAGCTGAAGCAAAGATAAAGGAGGAAACCAGTATTACCCAGCGAGCGCAGACGCGCGGCCCTTGCGCGGGTGCGGAAGGTTTGCGAAGCAAAGCTTCTACCCCTTGCGGAGCAAGGGGGCGAGCGTCCTGGCTTGCCGATCCCTCTGTCACAAGAAACCGGAACAGAAAAGAAAAATGCTGGCTTTCGGAGAAGATAAAACATAAAGCATCACATCATCCGCTGCCCGGCATGGGCCAGAAAAGCCGGTATGAACAATATTGTCACTCTTCCACATATCCCGGGCCAATCAAATCATACTATATTCTGTGAAAAGTATACCCGCGGAAGGTGGAAGACAGTATGTGTACCTGTATTGCGATGAAAACGCAGGACGCCTATTTTGGCAGAAGCATGGATATTGACTACCGCTTTGGGGAAAAGGTGGTGGTCACCCCCCGGAGCTACCCCTTTGCGCTGCGGAGCGGCGGCAGCTTTGAGACCTGGTATGCTATGGTGGGCATGGCCGCCGTACAGGAGGGCTACCCCCTGTACGCGGAAGCCACCAACGAAAAGGGGCTCTCCATGGCTGGGCTGAACTTTCCGGGCAATGCCCGATACTTCAAGCCTGTGCCTGGCAGGACCAATCTGACCCCCTATGAGTTCATTCCCTGGGTGCTGGGGAATTTTGCCGGCGTGCAGGAGGTGCGAAGGGAGCTGGACCGGGTCAACCTGACCGATGTGCCATTCTCCCCCTCCATGCCTGTGGCGGAGCTCCATTGGATGATCAGCGACGGGGAGAATTCGCTGGTGGTGGAGCAGACAGACACTGGCCTGCATATTTACGACAATCCTACCGGTGTGTTGACCAATAACCCGGAGTTCCCCTTTCATCAGATGAATCTGAATAATTATATGAATCTCAGCTGCCAGCCGGCTGAAAACCGCTTTTCCTCTCAGCTGAAGCTGGCGTCTTATGGGGCGGGCATGGGGTCTATCGGCCTGCCAGGGGACGACGCCCCTTCCTCCCGGTTCATCCGGGCCTGCTTTTGTAAGATGAACTCCCAGTGTCAGACAGACGACGCCAGCTCAATTGCCCAGTTTTTTCATATTCTGGACGCGGTGTCGATTGTACGGGGAACAGTGAAGCTGTCAGACAAAAAATGCAGCCTCACCACCTATGTCTGCTGTACCAATGCCACCCGGGGAGTCTACTACTACAAAAGCTACAGCAACAGCCAGCTTACCGCTGTGCGCATGACTGACGACAACAAGAACGCGGACCGGCTGAGCGTTTATGAGATGGAGGAGGCTCAGGCCGTCCGCTATTTGAATTAGCCTTTGTAAGGAGACGAGAAAATGATCATTGACATGCACACCCACAGCTTTCCCGAAAAGCTCGCGGCCTCCACTCTGGAAAAGCTCAGCGCCGCCAGCCATACCCGCCCGTTTACCAACGGCACCCCTAGGGGGCTTCAGGCCTCTATGAGAGAGGCAGGGGTCGGCCTCTCGGTGGTGCTGCCGGTGGCCACGTCTCCACGGCAGGTGGATCATGTCAACGACGCCTCTGCCCGGCTCAACGAGACTGCGGAGGAGACCGGGCTGCTCTCCTTTGGGTGTATGCACCCGGACTATGAGGGCTGGCGGGAGGAGCTGGCCCGGGTGAAGGCGCTGGGGATGAAGGGAATCAAGCTGCACCCGGTGTATCAGGGGGCAGACCTGGACGACCCTCGCTATCTGCGCATTCTGGACCGGGCGGGAGAGCTGGGCCTGGTGGTGGTTACCCACGCGGGGCTGGACGTGGGCTTTCCTGGGGTGGTGCGGTGCTCGCCGGAGATGGTGCGCCGGGCTGTGGCCCAGGTGGGCCCGGTGAAGCTGGTGCTGGCCCACATGGGGGGCTGGCGGTGCTGGGACCGGGTGCTGGAACTGTTGCCAGAGCTGCCGGTGCTGATCGACACCAGCTTTTCGGTGGGGAGGATGAGCCCCCTGAACGACGGATTTTATCAGGAGGAGGAGCTGAGGCTGCTGGACAGCAGAGGCTTTTTGAAGCTGGTGCGGGCCTTTGGGGCCGGGCGGGTGCTGTTTGGCAGCGACAGCCCTTGGAGCGGACAGAAGGAGAGCCTGGAATGGGTGAGGTCCCAGCCGCTGACAGAGGAGGAACGGACCGCGATTCTGGGCGGAAACGCCCAAAATCTGCTGTCAGTATAAGCAGGCAAAGGGAAAAGCTCTTGAAGCTTCTGCAAGAGGCTTCAAGAGCTTTTGGTTTTAGCTGTCTTTCATTTTGTTTGCCGCTATATTTCCGCAATGCTGTCCTGGTTCACCAGCTTGATGCCCTTGGCCGCCAGGGCGCTCCCCGCTTTTTTCACATCCTGCACCCGGAAAATCATGTAGGCATGGTCCACGTCGCCGCCGCCCAAAAAGGCGTACATATACTCTACATTGACCTCCACCTTCCGCAGTACCTCCAAAACCTGGTGCAGTCCGCCGGGCTCGTCGGGAATAAGCACTGCCAGCACAGGCGTCAGCTGGTGGATAAAGCCCCCGTCCTTGAGCACCGTGGTGGCCTTATACACATCGTCTACAATAATGCGCACAATGCCAAAGTCTTTGGTCTCCGCCAAGCTCAGCGCCCGCATGTCAATGCCATTCTCAGCCAGCAGGCCGGTCATGGTGGTGAGGGTGCCGGGCTTGTTCTCCAAAAATACAGAGATTTGGTTGACTGTCATGAGATGACCTCCTCTATCTTGTGGTTACTGGCATCTGTGTGGGAACCTGTCAGATTTTCCGCTTGTCAATCACCCGCACGGCCTTCCCCTCGCTGCGCACAATAGACTTGGGGGCCACCAGCGTCACCTTGGCGGTGAGGCCCAGCATGGACCGGAGGCCCTCTGCCAGCTCCTTCTGCCGGACGGACACATCGCCCAGGTTGTCGGTGAACATCTCAGGCGTCATCTCCACCTGTACGTCCAGAGTGTCGGTGTTCTTCACCCGGTCCACCAGAATCTGGTAGTTGGCAGAGTAGCCGTGGTTCAGCAGCACAGTCTCAATCTGAGAGGGGAACACATTGACACCCCGGATGATGAGCATGTCGTCGGTGCGGCCCTGGGGCTTCTGCATTTTCACATGGGTGCGGCCGCAGGGGCAGGGCTCCCGGGTAAGGGTGCAGATGTCCCGGGTGCGGTAGCGCAGCAGGGGAAAGGCCTTTTTGGTCAGAGAGGTGAACACCAGCTCGCCCTGAGCGCCCTCGGGCAGCACCTCGCCGGTCTCAGGGTCAATGATCTCGGCAATGAAGTGGTCCTCGTTGACATGCATGCCGCTCTGGGCCGAGCACTCGAAGGACACCCCCGGGCCGGAGAGCTCGGTGAGGCCGTAGATGTCATAGGCCTTGATGCCCAGCGTGTTCTCAATGTCCCGGCGCATCTCCTGGCTCCAGGCCTCGGCCCCGAAGATGCCCGCCTTCAGAGGGATGTCCTCAGGCCCCAGGCCCATCTCCTTCATGGTTTCGCCGATGTAGGCGGCGTAGGATGGGGTGCAGCACAGAATGGTGGCGGAAAGGTCCTGAATGAACATAATCTGCCGCTCGGTGTTGCCGGAGCTGGTGGGAATGGTGAGGCAGCCCACCTTGTGGGAGCCCCCGTTAAGCCCCGGCCCCCCGGTGAACAGGCCGTAGCCATAGCTCACCTGGCACACATCCTCGTTGGTGCCACCGGCGGCCATAATGGCCCGGGCGCAGCAGTCCTCCCACAGGTCAATGTCCTCCTGGGTGTAAAAGGCCACCACCCGCTTGCCTGTGGTGCCCGAGGTGGACTGGATGCGCACGCAGTCCTTGAGAGGCACGCCCACCAGACCATAGGGGTAGGCCTCCCGGAGATCGGCCTTGGTGAGAAAGGGGAGCTTGTAGAGGTCGCCGCTGGACTGGATGTCAGCGGGGGTCAGGCCCTTCTCCTCCATCTTCTTCCGGTAGTAGGGGACATGGTCCCACACATGCTGCACCTGACTGACCAGGCGCTCATCCTGCCAGGCCTTGATCTGTTCCCGAGACGCGCATTCGATCTCGGGTTGATAGTAATGCTCCATAAAGAATCCGTCCTTTTACTAAAGAATATCCGCATTTGGTCCCTTAGGTGCGCAGCCACCAGCACACGCCGTACCGGTCGGTGACCAGCGCCCCCACCGGCGCCCAGGGGTAAGAGCCAATGGAATGGCTGAGGCTGTCCCGGCTCAGAACCGCATAGGCCTGCCGCAGCTCCTCCTCCCGCTGGAACAGGAACTCACAGCACATAGCGTTCTCCACGGTTTTTTCTACCTTACCCCCAGGGGCCAGCATTACAGGCAGACCGTGAAAGTCCATCATAATATGAATATCTCCGCCGGGGGCAAAGGACTGGGAAAGCCGCCTTGCCCCAAAGGCCTCCTGATACATGCGGCAGGCCTCCTCCCGCTCCTGGTTGGTCCGGCCCACGTTGAAGGCCATGGAAAATTTCAGCTGATCCGGCATCTGGTCCGCCTCTGGAAAGTTCAGGCTCTCATTGAAACGAATCGAAAAACACGGTCTCCTCCCGGGGCTTTTTCTGGCTGTGCAGCCGGGAGGGCTTTGCGTCCTGGGCGGGGTAGCCCATCAGCAGCATGGCTACCGGCTCGCAGCTGTCCGGCAGGGCAAACTCCTCCCGCACCGCCTCAGGGTTAAAGTGCATCACCCAGGTGGTGCCCACCCCCAGGTCATGGGCGGCCAGCATCATGTGGGTGGCCACAATGGCCGCGTCCACCTCTCCGCTGGGTCTGCCGTCATAGTCCCGGGTCCAGCACTGGGTTGTGTCATAGCACACCAGCAGGGCCAGGGTCTCGCCAAAGTGATGGACCGTGCACTTTTTGAGCTTCTCCAGAGCGTCGGGGGTTTGCAGCACCAGCACCCGCTGGGGCTGGTCATTGCAGGCGGTGGGGGAGGCCTGCCCTGCCCGGAGAATGGCGTCCAGCTTGTCCTCCTCCACAGGGCGGTCAGAGAATTTTCGCACAGAAAACCGGCTTTCTGCCAGTTCCACAAAATCCATGGGTGTTCTCCTCTCTTTGGGGTGATATAGGGTCCTATTCCACAGCAACAGAGTGGGGGCTGCATGGCTCCGTCTCTCAGGCCTGCTGCCCCAGGGCAAAGGCCCTTTTGTTCACGTCCAGAAATTTTGCCGGGACGCAGGCCTCGATGGCCTCCTGCCAGGCGCTTTCCGCAAAGTCGAAATAGTGGCTGAGCCGCCCCAGCAGTACCAGGTTCACAGCCTTGGCGTTCCCCGCCTGCTGGGCCAGGGTCAGGCAGTCCACCGGGTCTACCTTTGCTCCGGCGGCGGTCATTTTCTCCACCAGCTTCTCAGGGTACTGGGCCGCGCCGGTGACCACAGGCATGGGGTCAATCTGCTGGGTGTTGACCACCACCCGGCCGCCGGGCTTCAGCCAGGCCAGCCAGCGGGCGGCTTCCAGCAGCTCGAAGGAGACAATGGCGTCCGCCTCCCCCTGGTCAATGACCGGAGAGGCCACCTTGTCCCCATAGCGCACATAGGTGACCACGCTGCCCCCTCGCTGGCTCATGCCGTGGACCTCGCTGACCTTTACATCATGGCCCTGCTCCATAAGCAGATGCCCCAGCAGCTTGCTGGCCAGCAGAGAGCCCTGTCCCCCTACGCCCACAATCATGATATTCTTGGTTTTCATGTTATTTGCCCTCCTTCAGCGCATCGAACCCGCACAGCTGGCCGCAGACCCCGCAGCCCACGCATTGGGCGGCGTCTACCACAGCCTTGCCCTCCCGAATGGAGATGGCGGGACAGCCGATCTTCATGCAGGCCCTGCAGCCCCGGCATTTGTCCGGGTCCACCATGAGAGGGGGCTGACGCTTGACATATTTCAGCAGGGCGCAGGGCCGGCGGGAGATGATGACAGACAGCTCCTCTGCCGCCAGCTCCTCTTTCACCGCTGCCTCGCAGGCTTTCAGGTCGTAGGGGTCTACCACCCGCACCCGGTTAACGCCCATTGCCCGGCAAAGGGCCTCCAGGTCGATTTTCCCAGCCGGGTCTCCCCGCAGGTTGAAGCCTGTGGTGGGGTTCTGCTGGTGGCCGGTCATGCCGGTGATGGAGTTGTCCAGTATAATGACAGTGGAGCGGGACTGATTGTAGGCCGCGTTGGCGAGCCCGGTCATGCCCGAGTGGACAAAGGTGGAGTCGCCAATGACCGCCACGGTTCTGCCCTCGCTGTCAGCGCCCAGGGCCTTGTTAAAGCCGTGCAGGCCGCTGACTGACGCCCCCATGCACAGGGTCATGTCCATGGCTCCCAGGGGAGGCATGGCGCCCAGGGTGTAGCAGCCAATATCCCCCAGCACCGTGCACTTCAGCCGGCTGAGGGCGTAAAACAGCCCCCGGTGAGGACAGCCCGCGCACATGACAGGGGGGCGGTTGGGCAGCTCCTCTGTGAGGGCGGAGCCCATGCGCCGGGACAGGCCCAGTTTCTCCGCGATCAGGTTCTGGCTCAGCTCGCCGGTGAGGGGGAACAGCTCCTTGCCCCGCAGGGAGAGCCCCAGACTCCGGCAGTAGCCCTCCAGAAAGGGGTCGCCCTCCTCCACCACTACCAGAGAGTCCACCCCAGCGGCAAAGTCTCTCAGCTTCTTCTCCGGCAGGGGCCACACCAGCCCCAGTTTGAGAACAGGGAACCGGTCCCCGCAGGCCTCCTTGACATACTGATAGCATGTGCTGCTGGTGACAATGCCCAGGCTGTGGTCGCGGCCCTCCTCCACCCGGTTCACCTCCGCGGTCTCCGCCCACTGGGCCAGGTCCAGCAGACGCTGTTCTACGGCCGGGTGGCGGCGCACGGCGTTGGCAGGGGCCATCACATATTTCTGAGGGTTTTTCTGGTAGGGTCTGACTTCTGGCTCCTGCCGGTCCGACAGCCTGGCGATAGACTGGGAATGGGCCACCCGAGTGCACATTTTCAGCAGCACAGGGGTGTCAAACTCCTCTGAGAGCCGGTAGGCCAGCTTGGTAAAGTCCAGGGCCTCGGCAGAGTCGGAGGGCTCCAGCATGGGGAGCTTCGCCGCCCGGGCATAGTGCCGGGAGTCCTGCTCGTTCTGGGAGGAGTGCATGGCAGGGTCATCGGCCACGGCGATCACCAGCCCGGCGTTCACCCCGGTGTAGCTCATGGTGAACAGGGGGTCGGCGGCCACGTTCAGACCCACATGCTTCATGGCGCAAAAGGCCCGCTTGCCCGCCAGAGAGGCCCCGAAGGCGGTCTCCATGGCTACCTTCTCGTTGGGAGCCCACTCGCAGTAGATCTCGGGGAATTTCGCGGCCTCCTCGGTGATCTCTGTGCTGGGGGTGCCGGGGTAGCTGGACGCCACGGCGCAGCCGGCCTCGTAAAGTCCCCGGGCAACGGCAGCGTTGCCCAAGATGAGTTTTTTCATGGTTGATATGTACCTCCAAATTTCAGGAATAGGGTGGGCCGGGCTTTTGAAAAACCAGGGTCCGGTCCTTCATGGAAATTTTGCCCACCCGCCAGCCGTAAGCGGCCAGCTCTTTTTTGTATGTGAGAAAGAAGTGGTTCAAAGGCATGCCCGCGATGGCCTCAGCCCTCAGCCTCCTCAAAGCGTAGAGAAAGACTGGGCCCCTTCTGGTGGCTGATATGCCTCCACAGAGGGTCGTATTTGCTCATGACATGCCCAGCCTCTCCTTCAGGCCCTCCTGCAGCACCTGAGAGAAGTTGAGCCCAGCCTTCATGGCCATTTCGTTGAGGTAGTTGGGCAGGGTGACATTTTTGCGCACAGTGCGCATGTCGTTCATCCGGCGGTAGGCGTCGAAGTCCACGTCTACCAGAGTGACGATGTCGCCAGGTTTGTGGGGTGGATCAAAGCAGGTGGGCTGAGGGATGGGGTCGCCCTGGTCCTGCAGCTGTGTGCCGCACAGACAGATAACATCCCGGGCCATGAGGACACATTCACTCAGGTCTTCTCCCTGTGTATCCACCCCCAAATCAGGGACCTCTACCCAGTGGTATCCTTCTTTCCCTTTGGGATGAATGATGACTGGATAAATTATCTGCATAAGCTTACCTCCCTATTTCAGTTTTCTGCGGCGGATGATGGCCCGCGCCAGTTGTTCGTCCAGCTCGGCATGGCGGGGAACATACTCAGTCTGGTTGCCTTTTCCGTAGATATCGTGGTTGCCGCCATGCCGCAGGAACGTCCATCCATTCTGTTCCAGCAGCTTAATCAAATCCCTCTTTTTCATGATGTGCTCCTACTTCTTTTATTATACGCATTCCATGCGCATATGTCAAAGAGAAAACCTGTTACAGCTGATAATCAATACAGGCCCGGTCGATCCGGATGGCTCCCACAAACTGGCCAAAGGCCACATGCTCGGGGCAGACCTGGTAGGCGTTCAGGGTGTCCAGGCTGTCAAAGTCAAAGATGAGGGCCACATCATAGTTGGCGTTGGGCGCGCCGGAGACACAGCGCACCACCTGGGCGCTGCGGACAGTGGAGAGCTTGCCCAGCTCCTCTCCCCGGCGGAGGAATTCGGCAATATTTGCCTCCTTGTTTTCTTCCTTCAGGCTGAACATGCAGATATGACGAATCATAATGGGTTCCTCCATAATCAATGTAGTGGTTGTGGGGCCGGTCAGCCCTTGTTTTGCGCCTCAACCAGCCGCACGCCGCAGTACTGCTCCCGCAGCCGGGGCTTCTCGATTTTCCCGGTGGCGTTGCGGGGCACCGGGGCGAAGATCAGCTTGCGGGGGCGTTTGTACCGGGGCAGGTCTCCGCAGTAGGCCATGACCTCCTCCTGGGTGCACTCCATGCCCTCCTTCACCTGAATGATGGCTGCGGCAATCTCCCCCAGGCGGGGGTCTGGCAGACCGATGACCGCCACGTCGTGGATTTTGGGGTGGCCCGCCAAAAAGGCCTCAATCTGTACCGGGTAAATATTCTCGCCGCCGGAGATGACCACGTCCTTTTTCCGGTCCACCAGAAAGATGAAGCCGTCCTCGTCCTGGCGGGCCATGTCGCCGGTGTGGAGCCAGCCGTTTTGCAGCACCTCGGCAGTGGCCTTTTCATCGTGATAATAGCAAACCATCACGCCGCCGCCCTTGACGCACAGCTCGCCCACCTCCCCCTGTTTGACAGGCTCGCCCTGGTCGTCCACAATCTTCACCCGCCAGCCCATGCCGGGCACGCCGATGGCCCCCACCTTGTGGGGGTTGTCCACCCCCAGGTGGACGCAGCCAGGGCCGGTGGACTCGGAGAGGCCGTAGTTGGTGTCATATTTGTGGTGAGGGAAGTAGCTCCACCAGTGCTTCACCAGACTGGGGGGCACTGGCTGGGCCCCGATATGCATCAGCCGCCACTGGTCCAGCTGATAATCCTCTGTTTTCAGCTCCCCCCGGTCCAGAGCCATAAGAATGTCCTGGGCCCAGGGCACCAGCAGCCAGACAATGGTGCAGCCCTCGGCGGAGACGGCCTCCAGAACAGCCTTGGGAGAATTGCCCTTAAGCAGCACCGCCTTGCCCCCAGTGAACAGGGAGCCGAACCAGTGCATTTTTGCGCCCGTGTGGTACAGAGGGGGGATGCACAGAAACACGTCCTCATGGGTGGTCTCGTGGTGAGCGGCCTCCATACGGGCGGACTGCATCAGCGCAGCGTGGCGCAGCAGAATGGCCTTGGGGAAGCCGGTGGTGCCGGAGGAGTAGTAGATGGCCGCCTCGTCCTCATCGTCAATCAGCACCTTGGGGGGCACGCTGGAACAGTTTGCCGCAGCCAGGTGGTAGTCCTCGGCAAAGCTGGGGCAGACCTCGCCCACAAAGAACAGCAGCCGCTCCCGGCCAATGCTGGGAGCAATCTCCTCCACCCGGCCAATGAACTCGGGTCCAAAGAAAAGGATGTCAGCGTCGGCCAGCTTCAGGCAGTATTCAATCTCCTGGGCAGTATAGCGGAAGTTGAGGGGCACAGCCACTGCGCCGGTTTTGAGAATGCCAAAGTAGATGGGGAGCCACTCAAGGCAGTTCATCATCAGCAGGGCCACCTTCTGGCCCTTGCCAATGCCCCGGCTGAGCAGCAGATTGGCGGCGCGGTTGGCCTTTTCGTCGAATACGGACCAGGTGATCTCCCGGCGGTAGGGGACAGGCCCGCCGGGCTGAATCAGCTCATATTCCCGCCAGGTGACCCGGCGGGGCTCCTGTAGCTGGGGGTTGATCTCGACCAGAGCGGTCTCAGCGCCGTAGAGCTTGGCGTTGCGCTCCAGCAGGTCGGTGATGGGCATGGGAAGGACCTCCTCAAATGGTGGGGTGCATAATTTGCCAATGGATTTAACATAGTATCAGAATGACATATATTATACTCTATTTTGGCGGCTAAGTCAAGAAAGGGGCGGGCTCGGGGCCTCCCGGAAAAAGCGGAGAACCCCCGCCGGCGGTCTGGCGGCAGACTGCCTCCGGCTTCCCGGTTCCACAAGCTTTTTGCGGGACAGGAAAGATTTTCAGGCCACGCTCCAGCTAATTCACCAAAATACTACTATAAACTTTGTGCATATAGTTGCTTGACCTGGAGCCTGCTCAAAATAGTATAATGGGCGGAGAAATGAATCGGGAGGCCTGTAACGTGACCATTAAGGAAGTCAGTGAGAAATATCATATCAGCCAGGACACCCTGCGCTATTACGAGCGGGTGGGCATGATCCCCCGGGTCACCCGCACTGGCTCCGGCCACCGGGACTATCAGCCGGATGACCTGAGCTGGGTGGAGCTGGCCAAATGCCTGCGCAGCGCGGGGCTCACCGTGGAGGCTATTGTGGACTATGTGCGGCTCAGCCAGCAGGGGGAGGGCACCGAAGCGGCCCGGTTGGAGCTCCTTCGCCGCCAGCGCGCCGACCTGGAAGCCCAGCGCCAACAGATTGAGGAGGCAATGACCCGGTTGGAGCAAAAAATCGCCTGCTATGAGCAGCTTTTGGCCTGAAAAAAAAAGACCCGCCCCGTGCCCCTTACAGGAGGCCCGGCAGGCGGGTCCTTCGCTTTTTCACAGCCCCGGCAAAAAGACGAACGCCAGCTCTCAGGCTGGCGTTCGCTTTTGGGGGTATCCAAATCAGAACTTGTTACCGCGTTTTACATAGCTGGTGTGGAGAATCTCGTGGGCCTTGTGGCTGCCGGGCTCGCCCAAGAACTCCTCATAGCACTTCTTCACCACCGGGTTATCGTGGGACTTGCGCAGAGGCATGGCCTTGTCCTGGTCGTACAGGGCCTTGGCGCGCAGGGCCTTAATGTCGTTGTAGGCCCAGGCGTTGGCGCTCTGCACAGGCTGGCCGCCGCCGTTGACACAGCCGCCGGGGCAGCACATGACCTCGATGAACTGATAGTCTGCCTCGCCCGCGCGGACTTTCTTGAGAATCTTGTCGGCGTTGGAGAGGCCGCTGACTACGGCCACCTTCACATCCATGCCGGCCACGTTGTACACAGCCTCCTTGATGCCCTCGGTGCCGCGAATCTCGTTGTACTCAACGGACTCCTGGCTCTCGCCGGTAAGCACGTCGGCGGCAGTGCGCAGGGCCGCCTCCATCACGCCGCCGGTAGCGCCGAAGATCACTGCCGCGCCGGTGGAGACGCCCATGGCGTCGTCAAACTTCTCGTCGGGCAGGGCGTTAAAGTTCAGCTGGGCCTTCTTGATCAGGCGGGCCAGCTCCCGGGTGGTCAGGCTGATGTCCACATCCGGCAGGCCGGCGGCAGCCTCGTCGTCCCGCTTGATCTCAAACTTCTTGGCAGTGCAGGGCATGACAGACACGGAGACGATCTTCTGGGGGTCCAGGTTTTCCTTCTCGGCGTACCAGGTCTTGATCAGCGCGCCGGTCATGTTCTGGGGGGACTTGCAGCTGGACAGGTGGTCGATCAGGTCCGGGTAGTAGTGCTCGCAGAACTTGATCCAGCCGGGGGAGCAGGAGGTGATCATGGGCAGGGTGCCGCCGTTCTTCACCCGGCCGATGAACTCGTGGGCCTCCTCCATAATGGTCATGTCCGCGCCAAAGTCGGTGTCGAACACCTTGTCAAAGCCCAGCCGGCGGAGAGCCGCAGCCATTTTGCCCTCTACATTGGTGCCAATGGGCAGACCAAACTCCTCGCCCAGAGCCGCCCGCACAGCGGGAGCGGTCTGCACGATGACGATCTTCTCGGGGTCGTTGATAGCGTCAATGACCTCCTGGGTGTTGTCCTTCTCAGTCAGCGCGCCGGTGGGACAGCTGACAATGCACTGGCCGCAGGCCACGCAGGACACATTGTCCAGGGTGTTCTCAAAGGCGCAGCCGATTTCCGTGTCAAAGCCGCGGTTGTTGGCGCCAATAACAGCCACATGCTGGTTCTGGCAGGCGGCCACGCAGCGGCGGCACAGCACACACTTGGCGTTGTTGCGCTCCAAATACTGGGTGGAGAGGTCCTTGTTGCCGGCAGGCATCACGCCCTCAAAGCGGCTGTCCTCCTCAATGCCCATGTCAGCGCACAGCTTTTGCAGCTCGCAGTTGCCGCTGCGTTCGCAGGTCAGGCACTTGCGCTCGTGAACAGAGAGCAGCAGCTCCAAAGTCATTTTCCGGGACTCCTGAACCTTGGGGGAGTTGGTGAAAATCTCCATGCCCTCGTTCACCGGGTACACACAGGCAGCGGCCAGAGAACGGGCGCCCTTGACCTCTACCATGCACATGCGGCAGGCGCCGAGCTGGTTAATGTCCTTCAGATAGCAAAGGGTGGGGATATCGATGCCAGCGTACCGGGCGGCCTCCAAAATGGTGGCGTCCTTGGGCACCTGATAGTCCACGCCGTTGATTTTAACGTTGACCATATCCATAGACTTATATTCAATCCTTTCCGGGTTTTGTTGCAAATTGCCACGGGTTGGCTTGGAGTGGGGTGGGCGGGGAGTAGCCATTTTCTGCGAAAATGACTAGGAAGGGCGATGTAGGGCTTCAGCCTTCAGTGGCTAGGACGCCCGCCTACGGCAAGGCCGCGAGACGCTGTCTCGCGCTCTGCCACCTTTGAAAAGGGCGAGGGTCGCCAGTGGCGACCGCCCCGAGCCGACCGAGGCGGCAGCCGAGACGACGAAACTTTTTATCCGCCTGCACCCGCTTCTTAGGGACAGCCCCTGCCCCGAAGCCGTCAGCTTGGCGATTTATTTCTTTACAACAGCGTTGAACTTGCACTTCTCCATGCACACGCCGCACTTGATGCACTTCTCGGTGTCGATCACATGGGCCTCCTTCACCTTGCCGGAGATAGCTCCCACAGGGCAGTTGCGGGCGCACAGGGTGCAGCCCTTGCACTTGTCAGCCTCAATGTGGAAGTTGGTCAGCGCCTTGCAGGCCCCGGCGGGGCAGCGGTGCTCGGTGACATGGGCCACATACTCGTCCCGGAAATACTTCAGGGTGGAGAGCACCGGGTTGGGGGCTGTCTGGCCCAGGCCGCACAGAGAGTTCTCTTTGATGTAGTAGCACAGCTCCTCCATCCTGTCAATGTCCTCAAGGGTGCCGTTGCCCTTGGTGATCTTGTCCAGAATCTCCAACAGACGCTTGGTGCCTACCCGGCAGGGGGTGCACTTGCCGCAGCTCTCATCCACAGTGAACTCAAGGAAGAACTTGGCGATGTCCACCATGCAGGTGGTCTCGTCCATAACAATCAATCCGCCGGAGCCCATCATGGAGCCGATGGCAATCAGGTTGTCATAGTCAATGGGAGTATCGATCAGGCTGGCAGGGATGCAGCCGCCGGAGGGGCCGCCGGTCTGGGCAGCCTTGAAGGTGTGGCCGCCGGGCACACCGCCGCCAATGTCCTCCACAACCTCCCGCAGGGTGGTGCCCATGGGAACCTCCACCAGGCCGGTGTTGGTGATTTTGCCGCCCAGAGCAAAGACCTTGGTGCCCGGGGACTTCTCGGTGCCAATGGACTTGAACCAGTCCGCGCCCTTGAGAATGATCTGGGGAATGTTGGCATAGGTCTCCACATTGTTCAGCACCGTGGGCTTGCCAAACAGACCCTTCAACGCCGGGAAGGGAGGCCGCACCCGGGGCTCGCCCCGCTTGCCCTCAATGGAGGTCATCAGAGCGGTTTCCTCGCCGCACACGAACGCGCCTGCGCCCAGACGGATGTCAATGTCAAAATCAAAGCCGGAGTCGAAAATGTTTTTGCCCAGCAGGCCGTACTCCCGGGCCTGGTCAATGGCAATCTGCAGCCGCTTGACAGCAATGGGGTACTCGGCCCGGATGTAGATGTAGCCCTGAGAGGCTCCAATGGCATAGCCCGCAATGGCCATGGCCTCCAGCACACTGTGGGGGTCGCCCTCCAACACGGAGCGGTCCATAAACGCGCCCGGGTCGCCCTCATCGGCGTTGCAGCAGGCGTACTTCTGGTCAGCGGCATTGGCCGCGGCAAACTTCCACTTCAGGCCCGTGGGGAAGCCCGCGCCGCCCCGCCCGCGCAGGCCGGAGGCCAGCATGGTGTCAATTACCTGCTGGGGGGTCATCTCGGTCAGCACTTTGCCGAGAGCGGCATACCCGTCCTGGGCAATATACTCGTCGATGAGCTCAGGATTGATCACGCCGCAGTTGCGAAGGGCAATACGCATCTGCTTGGCGTAGAATTTGGTCTCGTTAAGGGACTTGGTGGTGTTCTCGTCCACCACGGTCTCCTGGTACAGCAGGCGGGTGACAATACGGCCCTTCAGCAGGTGCTCAGAGACAATCTCCGGCACATCGTCGGGGGTAACCCGGCTGTAGAAGGCGCCCTCGGGGTAAACCACCATAATGGGGCCCAGGGCGCACAGGCCAAAGCAGCCTGTACGGATAACGTTGACTTCCTTGTCCAGGCCCTGGGCCTTGATCTCCTCGTTCAGCTTGTCAATAATCTGCTCGCTGTTGGAGGAGGTGCAGCCGGTGCCGCCGCAGACCAGCACGTTAGAACGAAACATATGTCAGATTCCTCCTTCTTATTTCGCGCCGATGGCATTGGCGCCGATGGTATACTCGGTAACTACATTGCCGTTGACCAGATGGTCGTTGACCACCCGCAGGGCCTTTTCGGCGGTCATCTTTACATAGGTGACCTTCTCCTGGCCGGGGGTGATGACCTCTACCACGGGCTCATACTGGCAGATACCGATGCAGCCGGTCTGGGTGACCATGGTGCCCTGCAGGCCCCGCTTGGCCACCTCCTCCACAAAGGCGTTCAGCACGGGCCGGGCGCCGGCGGCAATGCCGCAGGTGGCCATGCCCACCAGCACCCGGGTCTCGGCCTCGGCGTTTTCGCGAATGTTCACAGCGGCCCTGGCCTTGTCGCGGATGGCCTGCAGTTCTGCTAATGATTTCATATATAAATGGCTCCTTTCCTGGTTGGTGGAACGTTGCTGTATTTCTCAATAGGATGGTTGGTTCTGCTGCTTTCGGGGGACATTGGGGCTGGAATTCTTTGGCCTCTCCTCTGCCGCGCCCCGCGCTTTTGCCTGCCGTTCAGGCCTCCGGCGCTTCTCCCAGCAGCTCGGCGGTGTTTTCCGCCAGATATTCCTTCACCCACAGGGTCACGTCCGGGGCGTTCAAGGGCACATCCTCCCCCAGCACCTCCCGCAGCTCTGTGGTGCGCAGGGCAAACTCCCGCTCCTCCCCGGTTTCCGGCCGGAGCTTTCGGGTGTATACAAAGTCCAGCTGGGGGTTCATCATTACCAGCATGTTGATGGTGTCGTTAATGTCCCCCAAGGGGATCATATCCACACTGGACGGCTTGAACACCGCTGCCGTGGTAGTGCCCTCTCCCAGCTTGGACTGGATGGAGAAGCTGCCCCCGGTCATCTCCGCCTCCATTTTGAACAGCGGCACCCCCAGCCCCACGCTGCGGGTGGTGCGGGTGGTGAAGAAGGGGTCGGTGACATGCTCCACCTGCTCGGGGCTCATGCCCTTCCCGTTGTCGCTTATGGTGATGGACAGGGTATCTCCCGGCCGGTCCTCCTCCACCGCAATGGTGATGAGGCTGGCCCCGGCAGAGATAGAGTTCTGGGCAATGTCCATTACATTTAAGGATAGCTCACGCATGGCAATGCACTTCCTTTTTTCGTCGCGCCTGTTACGTTATACGAGCAGCCAACAGTAGTCTCGCGTTAATTTGAGAACTAAAAAAGGTTGCGGTTAGCTGGCGCAACAAACCGCGATGAGAAATGTCGCCTTTCCCACAGCGGGAGCGCGTGTCCTTTGCGCGGCCCCGCGGATTGGGTCCAGCGTCACGCCGGCTATTCGTAATACTTGTCGAGAATGCCGTCCACGTCCTCGGGCACCAGGCGGCCGTACACGTCCTCGTTGATCATCATGACCGGGGCCAGGCCGCAGGCGCCAATGCACCGGCAGGCTGTCAGGGAGAACAGGCCGTCCTCGGTGCACTCCTCGGGCTGAATGCCCAGCTTTGCCACAATCCGGTCCAGCACCTTGTCCGCCCCCTTTACATAGCAGGCAGTGCCCAGGCACACCGAAATGTGGTTGCGGCCCTTGGGCGTGAGGCTGAACTGGCTATAGAAAGTGGACACCCCGTAGACCTCTTCCAGAGGCACTTCCAGGCCATCGGCAATCTTCTTCTGCACTTCCAGCGGCAGATATCCGTAAATCTCCTGGGCCTGATGCAGGGCGGGCATTACCGCGCCGGCCTGGCCCTTGAGGCCTGCGATTACCGCGTCGAGCTTTTCCGCCTGCTCCGCAGTATCGTGGAAGGGCAGGCTGCTGATCCGTTTTTGCATAATTCGACCATCTTCCTTTCTCTGTCTTGGAATATACTAAATATATCAAAATTTCCCGGCATTATAATTCTTTTAAAGAACGAAAACCAAAAGAACAACAATTTCCAACGTTTTTTATCGATACTACTGGTAATAGTTACCACGGTATCGATAGCGGCTATCGATATCGTTTTATCAATTTATACAGCCGGAGGCCCCGGCCCGCAGAGCCGCCAGCACCGCCTTTGCGGAGCGTTCGGGCAGGGCGATTTTCAACGCCTGAGAGGCCGCCAGAGTGTCCAGATAATGGCTGTCCGAGTCACGGACAATGCCCATGGCTTTCAGCTCAGGATACCGCTCCTTCAGGGCGTTCAGGTCGCAGTCCCGGGTGACCTCGGCCGCGGTGAATCCCGCCTCAGGGGGGATGCTGCCCAATGAAGCGATGACGCTGTAGGAGTCCCGGTCTACATGGGCGGGAAAGGCCGTGCCGCCATACTGTTCGCACAGGGCCTTTACCTCGTCCGCCCCCAGAAAGGAGGCTACCAGCAGCAGGTCCTCCAAGGTACCGGTAAGCGTGTCGTCCTGGTCGAGAATGCGCTGCTCGCCAAAAATCTCCGGCCGGTTGGGGATGTGGGGCATACTATTATATATGTGCCGGTCGAAGTCCATAGCACCCTCCAGGGTCTCAAACAGGCACACCACATGGGCCTCCTCGGCAGTGCACAGCTCCATGCCGGGTATGGCCAGAATGCCCGCCTCCTGGGCCGCGGCCAGCACAGCGGGGGCGTTTTTGCAGGTGTTATGGTCTGTGATGGCAATCACGTCCAGCCCCATCACCGCCGCCATACCCACCAGATTGTTGGGGGTCATGTCATTGTCGCCGCAGGGGGAGAGGCAGGAGTGGATGTGGAAGTCGTATGTATACTCAGTCATTTCAGCTGTTCATACACCTGAACGGCGGTCTCATACAGGTTGGGCGTGCAGCTGTACACTGGGATGCCCTGCATGTCTGCCCGCTTCTGGGCGTCCGCGTCCAGGGCTGCGTCCTCGCACAGCACAATGCAGCTGGTGTCCGCCAGAGCCGCCACCGCAATGGCGTTCAGGTTGCCCATCACGGTGAGCCACACATTGCCTGCCTGGGCCCGGCCCATTACCCAGCTGAGCAGGTCCCCCACATAGCAGCCCTCTGCCTGGTTGTCCTGACCGTCCTCTCCTGCCAGCAGCTTCCAGCCGCAGGCATCGGCCATTTCCTTTACCGTCATGCCCCATCCTCCTTTTTGTTGTCTTCAGGCCCAGGGTGCCACCCCAGGCTTCCCTCCAGCTCAGAGAGGGTGCTGGCTACCTTTTGCATCTGCTTGCGGTAGACAAACACGCAGTCCGCCTTTTTGCAGGCCCCCTTCACCACGTCCTCGGCAAAGGCACGGCAGGTGGGAGCGCCGCAGGCTCCGCAGTCCAGGCCGGGCAGCTCCTCCTCCAGGGTGTTGATGTCCACCATCATCTGCATGGCCTGCTTCAGGTCAGAGGAGAGGGTCATCACATTGGAGAATTCCAGCTCCTCCTCCCACTCCATCTCCTGGGGGACAGGGCCCCCGGCCAGGTGGTTCTGGCTGACAGGCAGATATTTGCGCAGCCGCTGAATGCGGGCCTTGGCTACATAGGGGTTTTCCACGCACAGCACGCCCCCCACGCAGCCCCCGGCACAGGCGTTGAGCTCGATAAAGTCCAGGTCGCCAATGCGCTCGTCCTCAATTTCTTCCAGCACCCGGATCACGTTCTCAATGCCGTCGGCGGCCAGGTATTTCTCGTTGAGCAGCGCCGCCGACTCCCCTCCGCTGGTGGACCAGCCCACCCCGATGATGCCGGAGTTGGCAATGGGCTCCACGCAGTCCAGGTGGTCCATTTTGTGGCTGAGCTGAGGGAAGACCTCGCTGATGGCAATGGCCCCGTCCACCTGGGACTTCTCCATGCCCAGGGGCATTTTGATGTCTGTGACCTTGGCCGGGCAGGGGGTGATGAAGAAGCAGCCAATCTGCTCCGGCGGCAGGCCGGTTTTCTCCGCAGCCTCCTTTTTGGCCATGATGGCGGCAGTCTCCATGGGGGACTTGAGGGGCAGCACATGCTCGCACAGGTCCGGAAAGCGCACCCGGATGAGCCGCACCACCGCCGGACAGGCGGAGCTGATAATGGGCCGGGGAATGGGCAGGGCGCTCTCCGAGTTATACATGAGCTTGCGGGTGGCCTCGCTGATGAGCTCTGCCGCCCGCGAGACCTCATATACCTGGTCAAAGCCCATTTGCTTCAGGCCGGTGAGCACATAGTCAATATCGTCCAGATTGTTGAACTGCCCGTAGAGAGCCGGTGCGGGCAGAGCAATCTTATATGGAAAGCGGTCCAGGGCGTCCATATGGGTGAACCGGGCCCGCTTGGCGTGATGGGGACAGATGCGGATGCACTCGCCGCAGTCAATGCAGCGCTCGGTGGCAATAAAGGCCTTGCCCCCCCGGATGCGGATGGCCTCGGTGGGGCAGCGCTTGACACAGTTGGTGCAGCCCACGCATTTGTCCTCATGCAGTGTTACAGAATGATAAAAGTCTGGCATGGCGTCACTTCCTCCTTCTTCTCCGGGCGGACGGGCAAAGCCCCGGCCTGCCGCAGAGCAGAGTCCCGGTCATTTTCTACCCGGTATCACGGCCATTTTCACAGTGGTGCCTACGCCCACTGTGGAGTCGATGGTCATTTCGTCGGTATATTTTTTCATGTTGGGCAGGCCCATGCCCGCTCCAAAGCCCAGGGCCCGCACATTGTCCGGGGCGGTGGACCAGCCGGCCTGCATGGCCTGCTCCACGTCGGGGATGCCCGGCCCCTGGTCGATGAGGGCAATGTCCACCCGGTCCGGGTCCACGTCTACCACGGCCTCGCCGCCGCCGCCGTGAATGACCAGGTTGATCTCCCCCTCATACATGGCAATGGCCACCCGCCGGATGGCGTCGGGCTCGTAGCCCAGCTTTTTCAGCTTGTGCTTCACGTCGCCAGAGGCCTCGCCCGCCCGGGTGAAGTCGTCTCCGGGCACCTGATACTCCAAATGCAGCATGCTCATTGGATGTCGCAGCCTCCTCTCAGTCCGTTCTCAAACAGCAGCCCGCAGGCAGTGAACATCCGGTAGGGGGTGGAGAGCACAGTCATGTCCTTCAGCTCCGCCAGGTCCAGCACCTGCTGGTTGACAGGCTTGCCCCGCACAAAAATGATGCAGTGCATATCCATCATTTCGGCGGTGCGCACCACCTGGGGGTTCATCAGCCCTGTGAGCAGCACAGACTGGTCTTTGACAAAGGCCAGCACATCGCTCATCATGTCGCTGCCGCAGGCGGTTTTGACCTCCTGCTCCATGTCGCCCTCAATGAGTACCTGGCATTTCAGAATGTTTACAATGTCTTTTACTTGCATAGTTCTGCCTCCTGTTTCTATATATTTTGAATGGGGATTGAAAACAAGACGGATTCGTTTGCGGGCTCCCTTGTCCTGCCTGAGGGGAGGCCCGCCTGTATGATGGGTATGATTCTGAAATCAAGGATTTGCTGGAACGTAAACAAAAGGCACAGCTTTTTTAGCGGCCAAGGCCTTCCCGCTCTGGCCCAGGGGCCTGTGGGTGAAGCTGGGACGCATTGGCTGCTGCGCCTGTAGTCCGGCGGCTGCCTTGGCCTTTATTATATCATATGTGGCCCCTCAAGTGCAAACATTTTATGAAATTCGCCGCTTTTTTCCATCCCGCCTGCATTCTCGACTGTTTTTCCTTGCATTTTTGCCCCACTCAGGCTATAATGATGAAGAAAACCACTTCTTTATTGCGCTAACAGACTGAAAAATTGCAAAACCATCTTAGGAGGTCTCACACTATGTCCCGTGTCTACAACTTCTCTGCCGGCCCCTCCATGCTGCCGGAGCCTGTTCTGAAAAGGGCCGCTGCCGAAATGCTGGACTACCAGGGCTCCGGCCAGTCCGTTATGGAGATGTCCCACCGCTCTCCGGTGTACGACGCCATTATCAAGGACGCCCAGCGTCTGCTCCGGGAGGTCATGGGCATTCCCGGCAACTACCAGGTGCTGTTTCTGCAGGGCGGGGCTTCCAGCCAGTTTGCCGCCGTGCCCATGAACCTGATGACCAAGTCCCGCAAGGCGGACTATGTGCTCTCGGGCCAATTCTCCACCAAGGCCTTTCAGGAGGGCAGCCGCTATGGGGACTGCAAGGCTGTGGCCTCCTCTAAGGACGACAACTTCTCGCATATCCCTGTCCTGGATGAGAAAGAGTTCCGCCCTGACGCGGACTACTTCCATATCTGCATGAACAACACCATTTATGGCACAGTCTGGAAGGAGCTCCCCCACACCGGCAATGTGCCCCTGGTGGCGGATATCTCCTCCTGCATTCTCAGCCGCCCCATTGACGTGAGCCGGTTCGGCCTGCTCTATGCCGGCGCCCAGAAGAACGTGGCCCCGGCAGGCCTGACCATTGTCATTGTCCGAGAGGACCTGATTGGCGAGCCCCAGGAGGGAACTCCCACCATGTTTAACTACGGGGTCATGGCCAAGAACGAGTCCATGTATAACACACCCCCCTGCTGGTCCATCTACATCTGCAAGCTGGTGCTGGAATGGATTCAGAATGACATTGGCGGGCTTGAGGCCATGGAGGCCCGGAACGTGAAAAAGGCTCAGGTTCTCTATGATTTCCTGGACGGCTCCCGGCTGTTCAAGGGCTGCGCTGAAAAGGACAGCCGCTCGATTATGAATGTCACCTTTGTCACCGGCGACAAGGAACTGGACGGGAAGTTTGTGAAGGAGGCCGCAGCTGCGGGCTTTGTGAACCTGAAAGGCCACCGCAGCGTGGGCGGTATGCGGGCGTCCATCTACAACGCCATGCCCCCGGAGGGGATCGACGCGCTGGTGGCGTTTATGGCGAAGTTTGAGCAGGAAAATAGCTGAGCCGGTGTTTGACAAACTCCGGCATATGTTATAAAATAAAAGCGCCCCTCCCAGACTGGCAGGGGCGGGCGCTGCTAAAATGATATGCGTACGGTGGACGGTTGGCCTGCCAAGTACATGAAGAGACCCGCAATGGATCACACGGGAATTTACATGGAAAGGAGGCCGGGCTTATGAGTGCTTATGAGACACTGATGATCACGCTGACAATGTTAAACATCATTGTTGTGCTTCTGATTGCTCTCGTCAACAGCACAAAAAAGTAACCGCCCCTCGCCAAGGAATACGGTTACTTTCTGCGATATAACTTGGCCAGCCGTCCGAAATATCCTTTCCGGCAGCGCCTCTTTATTTATATTATAGCCGCCTTTTGTGTTGATGTCAATATAATATTCAGAATGTATCACATTTGGGAAAGGATGATACCCATGTACAAAATTCTCTGCCTCAATAAAATCAGCCCCATAGGCACCAAGCGTTTTGGCGAGAGCTACACCTTCTCCCCGGAGATGGCCGGGCCCGACGCCATTCTGGTGCGGTCGGCCTCCATGCACGACATGGAGCTGAACCCGGGCCTTCTGGCTATCGCCCGGGCCGGGGCGGGCACCAACAACATTCCCGTGGAGGACTGCGCCAGAAAGGGCGTGGTGGTGTTCAACACCCCCGGGGCCAATGCCAACGCTGTGAAGGAGCTGGTGCTGTGCGCCCTGCTGCTCTCCTCCCGGAAAATCGGCCCGGCCATGGACTGGGTGAAGACTCTCAAGGGCCAGGGGGCCGAGGTGGGCAAGCTGGTGGAAAAGGGCAAGGCCCAGTTTGCCGGGCCGGAGCTGCAGGGCAAAACTCTGGGCGTGGTGGGCCTGGGAGCCATCGGCATTCTGGTGGCCAATGCCGCCCACTCTTTGGGCATGGAGGTCTATGGCTACGACCCCTTCCTGTCGGTGGACGCTGCCTGGCGGCTGTCCCGGTCTGTGCACCGGTCCCTGAGCCTGGACGAAATCTACCAGAACTGCGACTACATCACCCTGCACCTGCCTGCCACCGCTGACACCACAGGGATGATCAACGCTGGCTCTCTGGGGAAAATGAAGGACGGCGTGCGGCTGCTGAACTTTGCCCGTGGGGAGCTGGTGGACAACGCCGCTCTGCTGGGAGCCCTCTCCTCGGGTAAGGTCTCCGCCTATGCCACAGACTTCCCCGCAGATGAGATGCTGGGCGTTGAGAACGTGATCGCTCTGCCCCACCTGGGGGCCTCGACACCTGAGAGCGAGGACAACTGCGCCATGATGGCTGTGGACCAGGTGAAGGAGTATCTGGAAAACGGCAACATCATCAATTCGGTAAACCTGCCCGGCCTGACCATGGCCCGGGAGCCCGGCACCCAGCGCATCTGCGTCATTCACCAGAACACCCCGGGCGTGATCGCCGACTTTACCACTGTGTGCGGCAAGGCGGGCATCAACATTGAGAACATGCAGAGCAAGTCCCGCAAGGACTATGCCTACACCATTCTGGACGTGCAGGGGGGCGACCCGGCGGCAGCGGCCCGGTCCCTGGAACGCTTGGAGGCGATCATCCGGGTGCGGGTGATCGATTGACAAAAGCTGCTCCGCGTGCTAGAATGTCCCTGTAGCTGACATTTTTGGGCGAGCTTCCATCAGCTGAATATAGGGACTGCGGAGTGGATTTTGTCAGGCTTTGGGCGTGGTTTCGCGGACGTCCTTGCGTACTTCAGGAGCTTTCAGCGCGGAAGAGGACAAAAGTCTGCCCGAAAACAGGGACTCGCCCGGGCAAAGGAGTGGGCAGGATGGGCCGGTTTGGCTTTGAGGAGATGCAGCGCATTCAGAGGGAGCTGCAGGAGAAATATTTTGACCGTTGGGGTGGACTGAACCCCAGAAAGGGGCGGGACTCCCTTCTATGGATGATGATTGAGGCCGGAGAGGCGGCGGATGTGATCAAAAAGCGGGGGGATGGGCCCATCACTGAGGACCCTCAGATTCGCCGGCATTTCATTGAGGAGCTGTGTGATGTGATGATGTACTTCAACGACGTGATGCTGTGCTACGACATCACCCCCGAGGAGTTGGAGGAGGTCTATCAGGAAAAGCACCGGCGGAATATGGAGCGTTGGTAGCGGCCCAAATGGGCCGGCTGTCATAGCTTGACCAACGGCATTTTCATAAAAAGCTCCCGGAGAATCAGCTGATTCTCCGGGAGCTTTTGCGCCTTTCTGGGTAGGAGATCGGGTAGTGGAACAAAAAAGAGCGCGGGTTTCCCTGCGCTCCCCTGTTTTGCTCTGTGAAGGAATTTACTCCTCGGTCTCCTGGCTCTCCTCTTCCGGCTCGTCTTCCTCGTCAAAATCGAATTCCAGGGTCTCGCCGCAGCCGGGGCAGATCATCTTCTCCGCTTCCAGCATTTCGTCAGTCAGCTCAATGTTCTTGCCGCAGCTGGGGCAGATGGCCTCAAAAATGGCAGCCTCGTGGCCATGATGGTGGCAGCCGCATCCGCAGCCTCCCTCGTCCCCATGATGGTGATGGTGGCCGCAGCCGCAGTCCTCCTCGTCCAGGCCATAAAAGTCCTCTTCCAGACTGCCCAGGTCCTGGTCAATCTCGTCCACCTGCTCGCAGAGCTCGTCATAGCCGTCCTCAAGCTCCTCCACCGAGACGCTCAGATCGTCCAGCAGCTCTACAATGGCGTTGAACAGCTTGGTCTCCTTGGCCTTGGGGTCCAGCTCCATCCCCTCCATCAAGCCCTTGATGTAAGACGCGCGCTCAGAATTGGTCATAATATTCACCTCATATCTCAAAATATTGTGAAAGGTCTTCTGTTCTTCTCAAAGCCGCCCAAAGCATGGGGGAGCTTACGCTCTCTCCATATACTCGCCGGTGCGGGTGTCAATACGGATCATCTCGCCCTCGTTGATGAACAGGGGCACCCGCACCTCCGCGCCGGTCTCCACAGTGGCGGGCTTCAGGGTGTTGGTGGCGGTGTCGCCCTTCAGGCCGGGCTCGGTCTTGGTGATTTCCAGCTCCACAAAGTTGGGGGGCTCCACGCCAAACACATTGCCCTTGTAGGACAGCACCTTGCACTCCATGTTCTCCTTCACAAACTTGAAGTTGTCGCCCAGCACATTGCCGTTGATGGGGGTCTGCTCATAGGTCTCGGTGTCCATGAAGTAGTACAGGTCGCCGTCGCTGTAAAGATACTGCATGTCCTTGCGCTCGATGAATGCGGTGGGGAACTTGTCGTTGGGGTTAAAGGTGCGCTCGGTGACAGCCCCGGAGATGACATTGCGGATTTTGGTGCGCACAAAGGCCGCGCCCTTGCCCGGCTTGACGTGCTGGAACTCGATGATGGAGTACACGTTGCCGTCCATCTCAAAGGTGACGCCGTTTCTGAAATCGCCTGCGGTTACCATAAAATAAAACCTCCCGAAATATTCTAGCCTGCTCGTCCTCTGTTTATTCTAATATATTTCCCCGGCAATTTCAAGATGTATCGCCGGATTTTTGCCTCTTTCTGCCAGAAAGCCCGCCTTACAGCTCAATCAGCTCCTTGGGGGACTTGGTCAGGCTCCGGCAGCCGTCCGCTGTCACCAGCAGCATGTCCTCAATGCGCACGCCGTACTTGGCAGGCACATAGATGCCCGGCTCGTCGGTGATGACCATGCCCTCCGCGCAGGGGGTCTGGTCCCGGTGGGAGAAGGCCGGCCACTCGTGGATTTCAAAGCCCACCCCATGGCCCAGGCCATGGCCGAAGGTACCGGGATAGTCCTTTTCGATAATGTCCCGGGCAATTTTGTCCACATCGCAGCACAGCATGCCGGGCTTCACCGCGTCGATCACCGCCAGCTGAGCCTGCAGCACGGTCTCGTATACCTTTCGCTGCTCGTCGCTGACCTTGCCCAAAGCCACGGTGCGGGTCATGTCAGAGTGATAGCCGTCCAGCATGGCCCCGGTGTCCATGGTGATGAAGTCGCCCTTCTGCACCTGGTTCGCGCCGGGCACCGCGTGGCACTGCGAGCCGCTTTTGCCCGCCGCCACAATCAGGTCAAAGGCCACGGCCTCGGCGCCGTTGTTCCGCATGAAGAACTCAATTTCCAGGGCCAGCTCCCGCTCAGTGACCCCCTCCTTGATGAAGGGGAGGATGTGCTCGAAGGCAGCGTCGGTAATGGCCTGAGCGGCCTCGATTTTGGCCACCTCCTCCGGGGACTTGATCATCCGCTGGTCCTTGATGGCCTTGTCCAGGGTCTCGTCCAGCACAGCCTCCATGCCATGCTCCTGAAGCAGCTTTTCAAAGCTCCGGGCGTCGGCCACCGAGAGCTTGTTGATCTCCATATACACCTGCTTGACGCCGTGCTTTTCCAGCAGCTCGCAGAGCTTTTCCTTGAAATCCTTGAAGCCCGTGACCGTGCAGTTTTTGGCCGAATAACGGGCCGCTTCCTCATAGCGGAAGTCCTGCAGCAGATAGGCCTCCTCCGCAGTGATCAGCAACGCGCCCGCGTCAGAGGGAAACTCGGTAAAATACCGGCGGTTCCGCTCAGAATTGACCATGATGGCCTTCTGCGGGTCGCCGGCAATGAGCTTTTCGGCAATCCGCTCCACAGGGTTCTTCATTGTATAACATCCTTTCTCTCTTTGAATTTTTCCCGCAGGCCCTTTTCCCAATACCGCCTGATCCGGAAGCTCAAGCCCTCCTCAGGCTCAATGGGCTCCAGCAGCACCGAGCGCATACCGCACAGGTTGGCGCCGGTGACGTCGGTAAAAATCTGGTCCCCCACCACCGCGCACTCCCGGCAGCGGACGCCCAGCATCCGCCGGGCCCGCAGGTAGCCGAAGGGCAGGGGCTTCAGGGCAAAGCTGATACAGGGGAGCCCCAGCTGAGCCGCAAAGGAGCTCACTCTTTTTTTGTAGTTGTTGGACACAATCACCACCCGGAAGCCCTCTTGGGTGAGGCCGCGGGCCCACTGGGCCGCGCCGGCCACAGGCCTGCGCACCCCATAGGGGGCAATGGTGTTGTCCACGTCCAGCAGCACGGCGCGGACGCCCAGCTCCCGCAAAAGCCCGGGGCTCAGCTCCTGCGCCCGCCGCCGCAGAACGGTCGGTTTGAAAATACCCATATTTTGACAACTCTCCAGCCGGGAACAAAAAAGCGGGCGTGCCGCCCGCTTTCCTTCAGGTTTGCAGTCCGGGCACAGAGCGGGACGCTGCCGTCCCCTCCATGTCCTGCGGCAGCCGCTTACTTATACTTGCGCTTGCGGGCCGCTTCAGACTTCTTCTTGCGCTTTACCGAGGGCTTTTCATAAGCCTCGCGCTTGCGCACCTCCTGGATCACGCCAGCGCGGGCGCACTGCTTTTTAAAGCGCCGCAGGGCACTGTCCAGAGACTCGTTTTCCTTGAGCCGTATCTCAGCCATTCATATCCCTCCCATCCGCCCAAAAGGCAGGGGTTGTGCGTCGTAATTTGCTATACAACGTAACCATTATACAGCCAAGCCCGGGGCTTGTCAACCCCTATGGGAAAGTCTTTTTTATTGTTACGTTTTGTTCACGGAATCTTCACCATTCGACAGCCTCCGGCGGCGTCCCAGGGCCTCGTCATACTTTTTTCCCATGACCCGGAAATAGATTTCAAAGCCCAGGCTGATGCCCACATAGGCGATGAGAAAAATAGCGGCAAAGCTGAGCCAGGCCCCGGGGTTTTCCAGGGGAAACCAATGGAAGGCCGCCGCGAACCCCAGGCACAGCCCAAAGCAGAGCGCCGCGAACAGGGCCATGCGCAGGCCGTAGCCAAGCCTTTTCAGCGCCCGGCCGGAGAAAAAGACATATTGCAGCAGACTGATGCAGGCGCACAAAATGAACATCTGAAGAATCAGAGTGCAGCGCATTCTGGCCCCGGCAAAGCTTGCCCAGGCAGCGGCCAGCCGGCCTCCCTCCTCCGCCCAGGCCAGCGCGAACTCCACTGTCAGGTAGATCAGGATGGAGGCTGTGAAGCTCAGGCAGATCCAGCTTTTCAGCTCCATTACCAGCTTTAAAAATTTTTTCATGACGATTCTCCTTTCGCTCCCGGCTTTCGACCGGTTTTTCTATAGTTTGGGGATGTAGGGGCGATCTGTCTACAGCCCCAGGCGTTTTTTCAACCAGGGGGCGTACTGGCGGGAGACGTACACCGTCTCGCCCCCCTCCATGGTCAGACGGATGCGCCCGCCCATGTCAGGCCGGAGAGACTGGATGGCGTTGAAGTTCACCAACGCCGACTTGCCGGCCCGGAAGAAATCCTTGTCCCGCAGGCGTTCTTCCAGCTCATACAGCCGCAGCCCGGTCTCGTACACCGCCCCTGCGGTATATAGAAAGGTGCGTTTGTCCACCGTGTCGGCGTAAAGCACCTGCCGGGGGTCCAGCAGATAGGTCTGTCCCTCCCGCAGGCCGGTGAGCTTTTCGGTATGCTCTGCCGCCAGACTGCCCAGCCGGGCCAGCAGACTGGCCTCTTTGTCGCCGGGACAGGGGCAGCGCAGCACCAGCTCGGGCTCCTGCAGGTCCGGGGCGATTTCCATGCGTATCTTCATTGGGCGGCTCCTTTCGGCTATTCTTGCAGCTGCAAGCTCAGTATACGCCAAATGAGCCCGGGGCGCAAGGGCTTTTGCCCCAGATGCCTGGGTCGCAGCGCGACTGGCCCGAAACGCCCGTTAAGGGGCGGGGTTGTGACAAAAGAAGAAGGACCGATGATTGTCCACCGGTCCTTCCAAGTCGTTTCTATAAATATGTACTGTACTGGGCTGCATGATCAGTGGTCAAAATGAGACGAGACCGCCTTCAGGTGCTCGATAATAGGCAGATGCTGGGGGCACATGCCCTCGCACTGGCCGCAGGCAATGCAGTCGGCAGCCTTGCCGGCCGTCTGGGCCAGCTGGGCGTAGTTATTGAAATTCACTGTCCAGCCCTTTTCTTCCAGGTGCTCCCGCATGTCCTCGTTGTACAGGGAGAAATACTGGGGGATGGCGATTTTCTGAGGGCAGCCCTCGGTACAGTAGGAGCAGCCGGTGCAGGGAATGGCGATCTGGCTGTTGATCATGTCCGCCGCCTGGAACACCATTGCCTTCTCCTCGTCGGTCAGGGGCTGGAAGTCCTGCATATAGCTCAGGTTGTCCTCCATCTGGGCCAGACTGCTCATGCCGGAGAGCACCATCATCACCCCGGGCAGGCCGGCGGCAAACCGAATGGCCCAGCTGGCCGGGGAGGCCTGGGGGCTGCGGGCCTGGAACAGGGACCGCACCTGTGCGGGCACCTGGGCCAGGGTGCCGCCCTTGACCGGCTCCATGACAATGACGGGCTTGTTGTGCTTGACAGCCGCCTCATAGCAGGCCCTGGACTGAATCCACTGGCTGTCCCAGTCCAGATAGTTGATCTGCAGCTGGACAAATTCCAGCTCCGGGTGCTTGGTCAGGATTTCGTCCAGCAGCGGGGCGTCGCCGTGGAAGGAGAAGCCGGGGCTCCGGACCAGGCCCTGCTCCTTTTTGTCCATCAGCCAGCGAAAGCAGTCCAGGTCTTCAAACTTCTGGTAAGAGCCGCTGTCTATGCCGTGAAGCAGGTAGTAGTCAAAATAGCCGGCTCCGGTCTTTTCAAGCTGCTGGTTGAAAATATCGTCCCGGCCCTCCAGGGTGTCAAAAAAGCCGACGTTTAATTTGGTGGCCAGGGTAAAGCTGTCCCGGGGGTGGCGGCTCACCAGAGCCTCCTTCACAGCTGGCTCGCTCTGAAAGCCGCAGTACATCCAGGCCGTGTCAAAATAGGTGAAGCCCTTTTCTATAAAAAGGTCCACCATCCTTTTGGTCTGTTCCAGGTCAACAGCCCCGGCGTTTGCGGGGTCGGTGGTGGGCAGGCGCATCAGGCCAAAGCCAAGTTTTTTCATTGCAAAAGCTCCTCTCTGGGTTTCTTGACCCCTACTCTATCATATGGAGCGGGGTTAAAGCAAGGGCTTTTTTGCATTTTTTTCCTCTACTGTCAAACGACCCCGGGGGCGGCGGCTCTGAGCCCGCCAGCGGGCCAGGTAGGCGGACATGGTCCGGGGGGCCAGCTCTATGCGGTAGGTCCGCCGGACGAACTCCGCAGCCTGGCCCTGGGTCCACACCTGCCCCCGCAGGCCCAGCTCCTGGGGCGTTTTTGTCATAAAAATCTCCCGCAGCTCCCGCTGCGCCTGAGGGGGCAGCAGCGCGGGCTTGCCAGGGCGGGCGGCGCTTTTTGCCAGAAAGCTGGCCTCGCCCAGCCGCTGGTAGGCGGACCAGATTTCGCTGATGCGGTTCTGGCGTATCCCTACAATCTCCTCAATCTCCCGGCCGGAGCGGCCCATTTTTTTCAGCCGCACCACCTGCCGGCGGATCTGGGCCAGTCCTTCCCGGCCCACCCTGCGCAGGTCGATATATTCCGTCTGGCCGGCCATAACGCCGCCTCCTTGTTTCAATATAGTACAAAAAATAATACAAAAAGCCCCTGAAAACAGCGGCTTTTCTCTCTTTTCCCTTTGCAGGAAAGTATACTTTTTTGCAAGGTGCGAAAGTGGCGAAAAATTTTGAAAAGACCCTTAATTTTTCGCCTCTGCTGCCGATTATAGTGGTGTAGACGAAGTAAAGGACCGGTTGCAGGAAAGTATACTTTTTTGCAACCCCGCGCCTGAAAAGCCAGCCGCAGGGAGGGAGCCAGTTGCTGACATTGCGCCTGAAGTCCGGTGAATATCTGACCATCGGCGACGACATTGCGATACAGATTTTCCGGCAGGCAGGCGACTCGGTAGAGGTTGCGGTGAAGGCTCCCAGAGAGGTCCCCGTTCTGCGGGGCGAGGTTTTGGAGCGCAGCGGCAAACGGCCCCAGGGGCTGCGGGAGCCTGCGAAAAGGCCCGCTCCTTCGTCTAAAAGCGGCAGGCGGCCGCCTGCTCAAGAGAGGCAGGAGGCTGTCAAGCAGGCGGTGTCTCTGGTGGAGCAGCTGGAAGCCGGAGGCCTTTGCCCCAGAGAGGACCTTGCCAGACTGCGGGACCTGCTGGTGCGGCTGGGAGAGGAGCTGGGCTGATATGGACATTTTGCAGGTCCGTCTGTGCCCCAGCGAGGCCCAGGCGGCAAAAATCGAAAAGACCTTTGCCTGTTGTCTGCTGCTTTATAACCGGATGCTTTCGGACAGGGAGAAGCTGCAAAAGGAGCTGGGACGGCATTTTATCCCCAGCCCGGCCCGTTACAAACGGGAGCTGCCCGCCCTGAAGGAGGCCGACAGCCTGGCTCTGGGCGCGGTACATACCGAGCTGGAGCGGGCGTTCCGGGACCACAGCTATAATCCCCACGACCACAAAAGGCCCGAGCCCATAGAGCAATGCAACTGCTATAGAACCTTTTGTCAACAGACCAGCGCGGGAGCGACCATTCGCCTTGCCGGCGGAGGGCTGAAGCTGCCTAAGCTGGGGGTGGTGCCTGCAGAGGCTTGCCGGGAGCTTGCCCGGGGGAGCGTAATCCGCTGGGCGGAGATTTACCGGGAGGACGGGACATATTTTTGCAGGCTGGCCTACCAGGGGGCTCAGGCCCAGGCCGGCGGAGCGGAGGAGCTGCTGACCGCGTAGCCTTTTTGTACATTTTCTTTTGCTTTCATCCGGTCCGCGGCCGGTTGAAATATAGTTCATTCGCGCCAAAGTCCCGCGTACGCTTGGCCAGCGTGACGGGGCGGGCGCACAAACCTCAGAGTCCTGGCGAGGAACGCCGGCGACGAAGCTTACGCGAAAACATTCAAAGGAGAAAAGAATATGCGTATTCAACACAATGTTATGGCGATGAACGCCTACCGCAACTACAACAACAACACCAAGTCTCTGTCTGCCAACCTGGAGAAGCTGAGCTCTGGCTACAAGATCAACCGCGCTGGCGACGACGCCGCCGGTCTGGCTATTTCTGAGAAAATGCGCGCTCAGATCACTGGTCTGGACGCTGCCAAGAAGAACGCCAAGGACGCCAACGGCCTGATCAAGACCGCTGAGGGCGCTCTGCAGGAGGTTCAGGACATGCTGAACCGCATGGTCTATCTGGCCGAGCAGTCTGCCAACGGCACCTATGACGACGCCATTGACCGTAACGCTCTGCAGGACGAGGTTGACTCCCTGGTTTCCGAAATCAACCGTATCGGCGAGACCGCCAACTTCAACGGCAAGAAGCTGCTGAACGGCGAGATGGGTAAGGATGCCGTCACTAACAAGAGCATGCAGTTCCAGATCGGCGACACCGCCGCTTCTGCTGACCGCCTGCAGATGTCCCAGGCTCTGGGCTCCTATGCTAACTTTGACCTGACCAAGTTCATTATGACTGAGAAGGTAGCGAACAAGGGCTCTGGCACGGGTTCTGCTCTGGGTCAGGGCGGCGTTTACAAAATTGATATCACCAACGCATCCAGCGCTCTGCAGGCTGTTGCCTATCTGCGCGGCGCCAGTGTTGGTGTAGCCAATGCGATTCCTGCCACCAAGGGCCTGATCAACATGGTCTCCAAGTTCCGCGGCAAGCTGGGCGCTGTGTCCAACCGTCTGGACCACACCGTCAACAACCTGTCCGTCATGCAGGAGAACATCCAGGACGCCGAGAGCTCCATCCGCGACACCGACGTGGCCGACGAGATGATGAAGTACACCAAGAACAACATCCTGGTCCAGTCCGCTCAGGCCATGCTGGCCCAGGCAAACACGGTTCCCCAGGGCGTGCTTCAGCTGCTGCAGTAAGTTTTTTCGCTCTTTTCGTTTTACATTCTACAGTAGAATTGCGCAACGAGGTTGGGGCGGGCGTTGGCCCGTCCCAATTTTTATTTTAGCGGCAAAGGCGGCTGCTTTGCCCGTCAATCTGTTTGCTGCCACTATAATCATATGAGGAAGGAACCGTATATGACGACGATAGAAATGGCCAGAAGGCTGGCTGAATTGGGTCAGGCGGAGAAGGCCTGCGAGGGATTCGCTCTGGCGCTGCGGACCCAGGAAGACCTGAGCCCGGCTGACAAAATGGAGGCCGCGCTGTTTGTGCTACAGCTGGGGGGCGACTATACCCTCTCTTACCGGGCGCTGCTGGAATTGAACCGCCAGGGAGAATACCGGGAGGAGAGCGCGGCAGTGATGACCGAGGCCTTTTATGAGCCCAACGAGAAGCTGCTGCGGTCGCACTATGAAAACAACTGTAAGCTGCTGAGAAAATACCCCTATCTGTTCCGGAAGGATTTTCTCCCCTTTGAGGAGCTGCCTGTCCGGTTTTACCCCTTTGACGACAAGAGCTTTGTCCCCTGTCGGGACGGGGCCTTTGGGGAGGTCACCGACTACAGCGAGCCGGTGGTCACCCGGAATTTCTTCTATAATTTGGACGATCCCATCCTGGCAAAGGATGTTTACTCCCAGTATGAGCTGGAATATTTGAACGACAATGTGCGGCCCAGCGAGTGGGTGGGCCGCGAGAACCATATCTACCTGCACTATACAAACTGGGCGGAGTTCTGCGCCCAGTTGCAGGTGCTGAACCTGAGAAAGCTGCTGGAAGGGAAGAAGCTGGTGTTTCTGATTGAGGAGGAGCTCAGCCAGTATCCCATTGACTTCAAGGAGCGTTTTGGCCTTGACTACAGCCAGTATCCTGTCAAGCCCTTAGGGGTGCGGGAGATCAACCGGCTTGTGTGGCAGACCCAGCTCTCCTATCACAACGGCGGCGACTTTTTCAACGAGGTACTGGACGGACACCCCAACATGGTGTGCACCTCCAGCATTATGTACGAAACGTTACAGGCAATCTTCAAGGACGTGGGGGAAACCCTGGACGACGCCAGGAACTCCCGGGAGATTGCCGAGGTGTTTGACAGCAACGACTGGGGCAATGCTTCCATGATACAGGAGCTGTTCCGTATGCGGGACCGCACGGACAAGGATATCATGGTGGCCTATTTCTTCCGGGACGAGGAACATACTCACACCCTGGACCCGGCGGCAAGGATTACGCCCGCGATTATGCTGCAGCCCCATTTCGGATATTTTTTGACCAATATGGCGGGCGACAGCCAGGGACGGGCGATTATGACGTCTACCCAGTTTGACGAGATATTCAATTCGCCTATATTCAAAAATTTCAAATATATCAAAACCTTCACCCCCATGCGCCGGATTACCACCAGCTACGCGGCGGCCATCCGCTTTATGGCCAACCAGCCGGAGTATCTGCCCAACGGCAAGGTGGGCGTGGTACACGACGAGGTACTGGCGCGGGTCAGCTTTCGGGGCTTTATGAAGGACCCCCAGGAGCGGATTTTCAAGGATTCGGTGGTGGTGCGCTTTGAGGACGCCAAGCTGAACCCAACGGCAACCTTCCGCGCGCTGACAGAATTTTTGGACCTGCCCTACACCGAAAGCATGACATACTGCTCCTTCAACGGCCAGCGGATGGAGACTTACTCGGAGGATGGTACAGCGGAGGGCTTTGACACGGATGCCGTTTACCGCACCCACGATGAATTTGCCACTGACGCGGAGCGCTGCTACATTGAATATTTCCTGCGGGACGCGTATGAGTATTATGGATATGATTTTCACTATTACAAGGGCGAGCCCATGGACAAGGAGAGGGTAGAGGAGCTGATCCGGGGATTTTCGGTAATCGACCACTATATGCTCACCACCATGCGCCTGGGTTATTTAAAGGCAGTGGAGTATAACCGCAAGGAGGACCAGGAGGCCGGGCTTTCTCCGGACTATCCGGAAACCGTAGAGGAAGAGGCTGAGCGTATTACAAAGGAGAAGATGGAGGAGGCGGATGCAAAGCGGAAGTTCGTGGCGGATCTGCTGATGAAGGGCATTACCCTGGTCAACATGAACGGCCGGCAGCTGCAGTTTATCCCCGTGCTCAAGCTCGACCCGGCGCTGATGGAGCGGCCCATGTATCATTAGGAGGGAGCCAAAGGATGGAAAATACAGAGAGTTTTGGTACGGTCTACTTTTTTACAGGCCTGGCCGGGGCGGGAAAGACCACGGTCGGCGGGCTGTTTTATGAGAAGCTGCTGGCGGTTCACCCGGACGCTGAGCTCATTGACGGGGACCGGGTGCGCAACGGCGACCCGGAGGACACCGGCGTAATGGACGAGGAACGCTACACCACCGAGGCCCGCAAGGCAGGGGCCTGGGACATGTTCGCCTGGTGCCGGGACATTGCCCGGGAGGGCCGGGATGTGGTGGTTTGCAGCATCTCCATGTACAAGGAGGTGCGGCAGTGGAACCGGGAGAACATCCCCCATTATAAGGAGATATATATCAAGGTCACCCATGAGACTCTGTACCGGCGGGACCAGAAGCAGCTGTACTCCACCAAGACAAAAAATGTGGTGGGGGTGGACCTACCCTGGGATGAGCCTGACTGCCCGGACGTGGTGGTGGAGAACGATGGCGGCCGCACCCCGGAGGAGATTGTAGCGGAGCTGACAGCCCGCTTTGAAGTGGGGGTGCCGGAATGAG
>NZ_JBQISV010000011.1:0-39103 GCF_056800975.1 Acutalibacter sp. | reverse complement strand
CACCAGCAGGACGCGCTTGCCCTGGCGGGCTAGGCCAATGCCTAGGTTTACGGTGGTGACGGTCTTGCCAACCCCGCCCTTTTGGTTGCAGATTGCGATTACTTTGCTCATTGCTTTATCCCTTTCGTTTGATACCTAAGTAAATAATTTGGTTATTCACTTAATTCTATTTTTGTCCTTTATGTGACACGCCTCTTTTGAGCGCTGTCCCTTATGGCCTCCTTTCGCCTCTTTTTTCTTGGAAAAAGAATAAGGACAAATCCGAATCCCCTAGAAATTCCGGGGTTTTCTGATTTGTCCTTATTATGCCATAAGGGCACACGTTCACCAGCAACCTTCTCTCCTACGGCGCGGCTCCCAAGGATGTGCAGGAGCTGTTGGGACACTCGGATGTCAACACGACCATGAGCATCTACGCCCACGCCACCAGAGAGGCAAAGCGTTCCAGCGCAAGGCTTCTGGACAAGGTTGTGAGCAGCGGCTGACGAGGTTTTCCCTTAAATCTTCTCATAAGGGAAAAATCAAGGGAAAAGGGCAGGCGGGTAAACCTCAAATCCCTTGAAAACACTGGATTTCCGGGAGATAGAGATCCTGTTGATTGACAAACTCCGATTTTCAAGTGCGTTTACTATATTCTATTAGCTTTCCGGTTTAAAAGCGAACAGCCTGCTGCGTTCTGACCCCAAAGGGCAGAGCGCGGCAGGCTGTTGTGTATTGTCGGACTTTTGGCTCAGAAGTTAGAACTTGTACCAATAGGAGTTTGCACCTGCCTATTCGGCAAATTACACGGTTGACTGTGTTGCAAACCCTTGTCAATCGCCAGATTGCCTGCGGATTTGCGCCTTGTCAACCGTGCAATTTCCTCGAAAATCCCGGCACAAATCCTATTGGTACAAGTTCTTAAAGCGTTCAGAAGTCATAGTGGAACTCGCCCCACTCCGTCTCCTGGTGGTGGACAGCGGTGGAGCGGGACAGGGCCTCGATCTCGTCGGCCTGAATCTCCCGGCCCAGCTCGCTGGAAAGGAAGATGCCCTCGCTGACCAGCATGGTCTGCAGCGCCAGCCAGGCAGTGTCATACCGCTCCTCCAGCTCGCCGGAGAGATACCCGATCCAGCAGGTCTGGTCATTTTCCAGGAACCGGGTCTTGGGGTCCAGGAAGCCCTCGGTCATGGCGTTGGAGGCGGTTTTCAGGTCAATGTCCACATCGGCAAAGCCCCTGGTGGTCAGGAGCTTGAGATTGGGCAGGGAGCGGCCGTACACGTCCTCCTGGGTCAGCTTGAGGCCGCCCTTGCTGCCCACCAGAAACGCGGGCCCGAACTCGTCCATGTGGATGGCCCAGGACTCGATCACATCCAGAGTCAGGCCCTTTTCATAGGTGGCAAAGCCAACGCCCAGCTCCTCCACCTCCATGCCCGCGTCTGCGGCGGGGCCGCTGTTATAGGCCACCTCCTGGTAGGTGTGGCCGGTGACACGCTCCAGCTTTGGCGTGCCCAGAATGTACAGCAGCTGGGAGATGTGGTATACCCCCATGTCATACAGGGCCCCGTGCCCGGCCCAGCGCTTGGTGATAAAGTCCCGGGAGAAGGCCGGGGGAGGCACGTCCAGGCCGGGGCGCATTCTGCGGCGCAGGCCCACGGAGCGGGCGTGGTACACATGGCCCAGCTCTCCCGCCTCTACCATCTGCCGGGCCACCCGGCTCTGGGGCTGAAACATCATGTCCAGATGGATGGACAGCTCCTTGCCGGACTTTTTCGCCAGGTCGTACAGCAGCTTTGCGTCTGCGTAAGAGGCCGCCATGGGCTTTTCGCAGTAGCAGTGCTTCCCTGCTTTCAGCACCTCCAGGGACATGGGCACATGGAGGTTGTTGTGCAGGCACACGTCCACCGCGTCAATGTCGTCCCGCTTCAGCAGCTCCCGGTAGTCGGTGTAAAGGTCCTTGACCTGGTACCTTTCGCCCCAGGCTTCCAGCTTTTTCTTGTCGATATCGCAGGCGGCCACCACCTTCGCGTTGGGGATTTTCCCATACCGCTCCATGTGCTGGTGGGAGATTACGCCTGTACCGATCAGTGCAACTCTCACTTCTTTCATGATAAACACCTCTGATTCTGCGTGATGGAAAAGCATTTTTGTTTTATGACAAGGGATGCGGCGCGTGAGGCAGGGGAGAGGGGCTTTCTCCTGCTTGCGCCTGGGCCTGTCAGGAGTTGGGCAGCACCGATGGCGGGGCCAGCTTCCAGGAGCCGTCGTAGCTGAGGGGGGCCAGCACCCGGCGGGCCTGGGCCAGCTGGAAGGCCACATTGTTATACTCGTTGGTGGACTTGTGGCTCTCCACGCTCCAACAGCCGGAATACCCGGCCTCCCTCAGGGCGGGCAGCACCCGGTCGGCGTCCACGCAGTGCTCGTAGTTTATGTGAATGTGCATGGCCCGGCTGGCGAACCGGCGGTCGCAGGCGTCCTTTTCCTCCTCGCTGCCAAACCAGTTGCCCAGGTGCAGCAGCAGCCCGAAGTTGGGCCGGTCCACCCGCTGGAACAGGGCCTCGATCAGCTCCGGGTCCCAGGAGGCGCCCCAGTGGTTCTCGGGCCCCAGCTTTGCGCCGAATTTCGCCGCCTCGTCGCAATAGGCCTGGTACTTTTCCGCCACATAGGCAAGCTGCTCCTCTGTGGCCTTGTCCTCACGGACGCCCACGTCGATGCGGATGGTTTTGGCCCCCAGGGCTTTGCCGGCCTTGATGTACTCCCAGGCCCGGGCCTCGTTTTCCGCCCGCTCCTTGGGGTCGTTGTCCCAGATATGAGCCCGGTCGCAGCAGAAATTGACCACCTCAAGGCCCCGCTCGTCAATGCCCGCCTTGACCTTGGCCAGGTACTCCTCTTCAGTGGACGCCAGCATTCCGTTCCAGATGTCTGCGGTTTGCAGGTTGTAGCGGTAGCGGACTGTCTCAAGATAGCCGAAGATGTCGATGGCTCCGATATTTTTCAGGCCATGAAAGGAATAGGACATGACTGCGAAATTCTGAAATTCGTTCATGGTGCGCCTCCTTGGGGTTTATGTAGGGTCATGAATCAGTACATGACAGCCCCATTATACTGCTGTGTTTGACAAATTGCAAGCTGAAATTTCATAAATGTTGAAAAGTTTATTGGGATTCACACAAGTCTGCTATGCTGCTGAAAGACCTCTTAAAAAGTGTCCGCCTTGCGGCAAAGGACAAAGCTTTGGGAACGCCCTGCCCCAGGCCGCGAACCCACGAGAATGTGTGGTGTGAAGCCGGGGATGTTCTTGGGAAAAGGGTCCGGCTCTGGCCGCAGACCTCCTGGCCTGACGGGAGAAGTGGCGGCTAGGGTGTGCCTTCATAAGCTGGGAACAGGGATTCGGCAAGTTGCTTGCGGCTTTTATTACCTCTCATACTTCAAGAGCTTTCTACCCAGAGGATGGCATGAATCTGCCCAAGATGTCTCTGCTCGCTCAAAAGACCTGTGTCAACGGGGAGCTCACCCTAAAACAGCCGGAGAATCTCCTCGTTGGTTTTGACCAGCTTTTGAATGGCGTGGGCGGCAAGGCGGCAGCGTTCCTTGTCCCTAGGGCTTGTTTGAAAATAGAGGGAATGACGAATTTTTACCCAGAAGGGGTTCATTTCAAGGAAAAAAACGCAAGGCAATCTTCCGATTGGCGAGGATTTTTGACGCAGAAAGGGGCCCCTTCTGGGTAAAAAGACGGCCTTTCCGATTTTTCAAACAAGCCCTAAAGGCCTCTGCGGTAATGTTGAAACCAAAGCCCAGAGCTTCCAGCTCCTTCCACACCTGGCCGTTTCGGTCCAGCAGGGCAATCAGCCGGAGAATGTTGGGCAGGTCCGGGTTGTGCACATAGGCCCGGGCAATAAAGTCCCAGCCGTGCCCGGCGTTGGTGGCAAGGTTGCATATGTAGATGCACCAGTCCTCCCAGCTGTGGAAGGTCTCCGGGGTGAGGCCGTCATAGCGGCCACCCAGCAGGTCGTTGGCCCAGTTCCGGTAGGCGGCGGCCCCAAAGGTGACCCCGGGCTCCGCCTGGCTGCTCATGAGCATGGGCAGCTGTAGAATGGACTCCCGGTAAACCCGGGAGAGGTCGTGAATCACCGGCAGGCTGTCGATAAAAATAAAGCTGGCCCCGCCCTCCTCCAGGGCGCGGTGTGTCTCCTGCAGGCCGGAGGCTGTGCCGGCCTCCGGCGCGCCGCAGGTGGTGGTATAGGCCCCTCCCTCCCGGCTGTAGGCAAACAGAAGGGAATAGCTCTTGTCCTTTCCCTCGCCCTTTACAAGCACGGGCAGGCCTCGGTCTACAAAGTCCCGGATGCGCTGCTTCAGGCTCTCCGGGTTCCTGGTCCAGTCCTGAGAGGGCACATAGGAAAAGGCCAGGCCGATGCGGCCTAGGGTCCGGCGGAGAAACTCCCCGGTTTCGGCGCAGGCAGACACACAGTCATTATACTGGCCGTTGCCGCCGCCGTAGCACATGACAAAATCGTCGCCGCTGAGGCCCGCGAAAAAGCCGTAGGTGTAAAGGGTCCGGTCGCCGCCCAGGCACTCCATCAGCTTTTTCATGCAGGCCGAAAAGGTGAAGTTCTCCCCATGCTCCCAGGTGATGAAGGGGCTGAGGGCGATCCGGTTTGCATCCATATCAATGACCTCCTTTTGGGGGGACTATAGCTGTACGCTGAACAGGTAGATATTGCCCTCCTTGTCAAAGCCCTGGGGATAGACCTCGGCGGTCCAGTATTTTTCTGGGTAGGGTATGGCGGTATTCTGACCCAGGATGATATTGCGGGTCACATCGTACATGGCGTCGGAGTCAAAGCCCTCCTGCTGGTGCAGAGCGGTGTTGTCTCCGGCAAACACCGCACAGGCAAATTGCGACAGATAGGGCTGGCCGGGCTGCCGGTTGTCCTGGGGGGAGAAGTCCACACCCACAAAGCCCTGGGGCACAGGGGTATCCGGGGCCATAAAGCGGCCGTAGATATCGTGGCGGCGTTCCACGTCCACCCCTTTTCCCAGGTGGTGAAAGAGCACGGCGTCCTGGTCAAAGCCGCTGCGGTATGAGGTCAGACTGTCCAGAACGCCCACCACCTGGGCCAGGCCCTGGGGGTCCTCGGAAAAGTCCTTTTCCATGCCAATGAAGCGCACGGCGGGCAGCTGCTTGTATTCAAAGGACGCCAGCCGGAAGCCCTTCATCTGCTCTTGGACCAGGCCGGGCATGAAAAGCGTCCACTGAATGCCAGCGTCGCAGTCCTTGAGAAAATTCACATAGCCAAAGGCCTCCACGGTATCCGTACCAGTGGGGCCGGTGGGGCTTCCGGCAAAAAGCCTCAGCGCCTGGGGCTGGCGCAGGGCAGAGAAATCCTGGAAGACCTGGGACACAGCCTCTTTCAGATTTTCGGCATGGGTGCGGCCCTGCAGCTCGTCGTCAAACCGGTCCAATGCCTCAAACACCGGGGGATTCACCAGGCCGGAGGGCTTCAGCTGGGTCAACGCCTCCCGGAGAAGCTGATTTTGCTTTTGAAACCGGGCCGCAATGCCGGTCATGAACTGCGCCCGGTTCTCCTCCAGCTCCTGGGGGCTCCACGCTCCGGCGGTGGCGAGCCAGCTGGACACCTGGTCGAAGACATTGGGGTTGACCCCCCGGGCTTTCAGGGCCCACTGGGTGATCCGCCGGTATTTTTCCTCGTCTGTCCCTGTTTCGATTACACTGGGATCAAACCAAAAAAACGCAAACTCAGACAATTCTACTCCTCCTGTGTCGAAAGATTTTTGGGTATTATAGCGTATTTTGTAGAAGAAGTCAAGCGGTAAAGCGTGAAAGAAACAGGCGGCTGTTAGAACCACAAGGGGGGGCTTTTCCGGCTCTGCCAATGGCGGCCCAGGCCTTTTGCGCTGAATGGGCGGCTAGCTTGTCTTTTGTACTTGCGCCCCGCCCATGCTCCATGTAATTTGCCGTAGTGCTTGCACAAAGCGGGAAAATCGGTTATACTGAGAAGAAAACGGATGGTGATCGCTGTGAACGACCCCAATCTGATTGAAATAACCGACTTCGCCGCCCCGGAGCTGGACGTTTACGCCCGGCTGACCGAGAACCAGCTGGTGAACCGGGCCGACCCTGCCAACGCCCTGTTTATCGGCGAGAGCCCCCTGGTGATTGGCCGCGCTTTGGACGCAGGCTGCGAGCCGGTCTCCTTTTTAATGGAGAAAAAGCACGCCCTGCACAAGGGCCGGCCCCTGCTGGAACGGTGCGGGCCTGTGCCGGTGTTTGTGGCAGAGGAGACGGTGCTCTGCCAGCTCACGGGCTTTCACCTGACCCGGGGCATGCTGTGCGCCCTGCGGCGGCCCCCTCTGTCCCGGCCTGAGGTGGTCTGCCGGAACGCCCGGCGGGTGGCTGTGCTGGAAAATGTCATGAACCCCACCAACCTGGGGGCGATCTTCCGCTCTGCCGCTGCTTTGGGTGTGGACGGGGTTTTGCTGACCGCCCAGGGCAGCGACCCTCTCTACCGCCGGGCCCTGCGGGTGAGCATGGGGAATGTGTTTTTGGTGCCCTGGGCCTATCTGCCCCAGGAGGGGGACTGGACCGCCTTTTTGAGGGGCATGGGCTTTAAGACCGCGGCCCTGGCTTTGCGGGAGGACGCTTTGGACATTGGCGACCCCCGGCTGGGCCGGGAGGAGAAGCTGGCCATTGTTCTGGGCACTGAGGGGGACGGCCTGGCCCCCCAGACCATTGCCCGGTGCGACTACACGGTGCGCATCCCCATGTCCCATGGGGTGGACTCTCTGAACGTGGCGGCGGCCAGCGCGGTGGCTTTTTATCAGCTTGCGGCCACTGTCTGATTTGTAGAATTGGCACAGTGGAATCTTATAGAATGTAGCAATATTTTACATTTACAACGACTGCGCATCGTGCTATAATGTACGCAACGCTTATGCGCGGCATGTGCCCGAGCGACAAGCGCTCGACATTATCATATAATCATATAAATACGCATCGCTCTGCCTGCCTGTTCCCTGGCCAAAGGGGGGCCGGAGGCGGCTCAGGAGGGGAAGGGACCGGAAGCGCTCCTTCTTTGCCGGCCGCCGGGGTCTTCCTTTCCCAATACGGCGTTTGAAGGCTTGGAACGCCGGGGCTCAGGCAGGGGGCGGTTCTATCATACCAATAAATATGAAAGGCGGATCACTATGTCTATCCGAGAAAAAATAGCGGCCTTCCTTCTGGGGGGGCACGCAAGGCCAGAGCCCGACGCTCCCGAGGCTCCGTCCTCTCAGCCAGAGGAGCAGGCCCGCAACCCCGCCCCTTCCGCCGGCTTTTCCGCCTCCTTCCACAATGATACTACTGTGGAGCTGGAGGCCGGGCATCCGCTGTATCAGCTTCATGAGCTGCGGCGGGGGGAGTACGGCTACCTTCCCCAGCCCCGGCTGGTGCTGGACGAGGAGGGGGTCATGCCCGAGGAGGTGGCTCTGCGGGAGCTGAAAAGGGCCTCGAGCTTTTTAAAGGGGGTCTGCTCCGCCCGGCTGAAGGAGGTCAACGTGAAAAAAGGCGGCAAGAAGAAGGGGAAAAAGGATGAGGAGGAGCTGGAGGAGTTCCTGCCCCCCCTGGACGCGCAGCCCTGCTTCTTCCTCTCGGCGGATAAGCTGTATGCCTGGGTGCTGGTGCTGCCCCCTGTACGCCAGGGCTTGGAGCTCACCCGGGAGGACCTTCGGTGGGCCATGACGGACGAGGGCATTTTTTTTGGCATAGATGAGGCGTTGGTAGACCGGATTTCTCATGACGACAGGAAATACTTCTCCTTCTTCCTCATTGCCAGGGGCAAGCCCGCCTTTGACGGCAAAAACGGCAATATTGTAGAGCACTTCCCCCGGCAGGTGGAACGGGTGCTTGAGGTGAACGAGTTCAATCAGGTGGACTACGCGGCCCTGAACCTGATTCATAATGTGGACCAGGGGCAGGAGATTTGCCGGCTGATTCTTCCCACCGAGGGCGAGCCGGGCCGGACGGTGCTGGACGAGGAGATTCCGGCCAAGGAGGGCAAGGAGGCGCCCCTGCCCCAGGGCCGCAACACCGAGATCAGCGAGGATGGCCTCTCTTTGGTGGCCAGCATTGCCGGGCATGTGGAGTTTTCGGGCAAGGCCTTTCAGGTGAAGCCGGTGCTGGATATTCCTGGGGACGTGGATTTCTCCACCGGCGACATCAAGTTTTTGGGGGACGTGAATATTGAGGGCGACGTGCTCAGCGGCTTCTCGGTGCGGGCCATGGGAAATGTCAGCGTAAAGGGCGCGTTGGAGGCCGGCTGCTCGGTAGAGGCCGGCGGCGACCTGACTGTAGTCAAAGGTATTTTGGGGGACGGGGAGACTGTGGTGCGCTGCCAGAGAAGCCTTTTCTCCAAATATATTGAGAACGCCACCATCCAGGTGCGGGAGAACCTGCAGACCGACTGCATCATCAACGGCAACATTTACTGCGGCGGGGAGGTGCTGGTCAAGTCGGGCCGGGGGACTGTGATGGGCGGGACCATACGGGGGGCCAAGCGCGTGGCCGCCAATATCATCGGCTCTCCCTCTGAGTGCCGCAATGTGGTTATACTGGGGGGAGCCCCCTGCGACAGCTTTGAGCGGGAGCTGCTGGACCGGGAGATTCGAGGACTGCGGGAGGAGCTGGACCGGCTGGAAACCCAGCCCGAGAGCCGGGTGAAGGTGAGCCTGATCCAGAAGGCCCAGGCAAAGCTCTCTATGGCCGAGCTGAAGCGCAGGCATTTGGCGGAGGAGAAGGCGGAGGCGGACCCCGACCCCTACTCTTTGAACGCCGGGCGGCTGGAATGCGGAATTGCCTATGCGGGGACAGAGATCCGCTATGAGAACGAGGTGGTGCGCCTGCGCCATGAGACCCGGCAGTGCGTTGCCACAGTCATTGACCAGGAGCTGGTGATGATGTAGGCCGGCTGCTTTCTGCCGGTCGGTGTGTCGAGAGAAGCCTTTGGAGGGACCAGAGGCTTCTCTTTTGCTGTTATGGCTTTGGGGCTCTGTGAGACAGCCTGAGGGAAGGGCGGGGGGGGGAGAGAGGCAGATGAGAAACTCCCCCCTTTCCGTTTTGCCGGGAAGGGGGGAGTTTTAAAACAGACTCTAGAGCCCGTCCGCTAAGCCGTATACATCGTTTTCCTGCCCGGCCACGCCGCCCCACTGAATGGGCTGGTCAAATTCCAGGCAGAGGATGGTGTCCAGGGGGTCCCGGGAGGGGATGGGAACCTGCACATGGAGGCGTCCGTCCGCCTCTGTCACCGAGAAGTCCTGGGTAGTCAGGCCGCGCGCGCCGGTGAGCCTGCCCGGGGTGGGCAGGTCCAGCTCGTCCTGCTCCCACTCGGTAATATGCAGGTAGACCTGATTCCCCCGGTAAGCGGCGGGAGGGCCCGGTTGGAATGGTACTGTAGGGGGGCGTTCCCGTCTGTGTTGCTACAGGTGCTTTGCCAGTTTTGCAGGCTGAAAATTTTGACTGGAAGCTGGAAAAATAGGCACCTGCATCTCCGTTCACAGCTTATGGCGAACACATCTTAGCAAAAAGGCCGGGCAAATGCCGGCCTTTTCTGAAAGCGTCTATATTTTTGGCTCCTGCGGCCTGCCTACAGGTCGGCCGCCTGATAGAGCCGGGCGTATACCCCGTTTTTGGCTATCAGCTCCTGGTGGGAGCCCTCCTCGCAGATGCCCTGCTCGTCCAGCACCAGAATGCGCCCGGCCTCCCGCACGGTAGAGAGCCGGTGGGCAATGACCAGCGTGGTGCGCCGCCGGGCCAGCTGCTCTAAGGAACGCTGCACCAGCTTTTCGCTGTGGGCGTCCAGCGCGCTGGTGGCCTCGTCAAAAATCAGCACCGGCGGGTCCTTCAGGAACACCCGGGCAATGGAGAGCCTTTGCTGCTGGCCCCCGGACAGCCGCACGCCGTGGGGGCCCACGTCCGCGTCATAGCCCCCGGGGAGCTGCTGGATAAAGTCATGGGCCCCGGCCTGCTTGGCTGCGGCAATAATCTCCGCCCGGCTGGCCCCCGGGCGGCCATAGGCAATGTTCTCCGCCACGGTGCCGGTGAACAGATACACGTCCTGCTGCACAATGCCCACGTTTCTGCGCAGGCCCTTTAAGGTCAGCTTCTCCACCGGTACGCCGTCCAGCAGAATCTGTCCCTTCTGGGGCTCGTAGAACCGGGGGATGAGGGAGCTGAGGGTGGTCTTACCCACGCCGGAGGCCCCCACCAGGGCCACATACTCCCCGGCCTCTATGGTCAGGCTCAGGCCCCGGAGCACCGCGTCCTCGCCGCCATAGCGGAAGTCTACCTGCCGGAACTCCACCCGGCCCTTCACCTGCTCGGGCTCCCGGGCGTCCGGGCAGTCCTGTACGGCGGGCTCGGTTTCCATCAGCTCCTGGTAGCGCCGGAAGCTGGCGCGGCCCTCCTGCAGCAGCCGGCTGGTGTTCACCAGGCTCTGCACCGGCCCGGTGAAGTAGCCGATGTACAGCAGAAACGCCAGCAGGTCGGGCAGGCTCATAGCGCCCCGCAGAATGGCCAGCCCGCCGAAGGCCACCACCGCAATGGGAATCAGCGCGGCGAAGGCGTCCATGCCGCAGTAAAGCTGGCATTGGCTCAGGTAGTCCACCCGGCGGTTTTCCAGAAAACGCTGGTTTCGGCGGGAGAACTTCTCCTCCTCCACCGCCTCGTTGGCAAAGGACTGCACCACCCGGATGCCCGAGAGGGAGTCCTCGGCCTGGGCGTTGATGCTGCCCATACTCTCCTTTGCCTGCTCCATAGCGGCCCCCATTTTTTTGTTGAAATGCAGGGTATAGGCAGTCATAAAGGGGAGAAAGGCCAGAATGACCAGGGTGGTCTGCCAGTGGATGGTGAGAAGAATGGCCATGGCCCCCAAAAACTGGATTCCGTTGAGCAGAAGGTCCTCGGGCACATGGTGAAAGAACTCCGCCAGGGACAGGGTGTCGCTGGTAATGCGGGACATAAGGCTGCCCACAGTGTGGGTGTCGTAAAAAGAGAAGGGCAGCTGTTGACAGTGGCGGAACATCTGGGCGCGCATATCCCGCTCGATTTTGGCCCCCAGATAGTGTCCCTGATAGTCGTAAAAGTAGGTGCACCCGGCCCGAAGCCCTACCAGCGCGGCCAGGCCTGCCCCTACCCACAGCACCTCTGCGGCCCGGGCGAAGCCGCCGGTCAAAAGGCTGTCGGCAATGCAGCGCACGCCCAGGGGCAGAAGAAGGGCGGTCGCCGAGGCGATGGCAGCGGCCAGCAGGTCGGCGAAAAACAGGCCCCGGTAGGGGCGGTAGAACGAGATTAGCTGCTTGAATGATTTCTTACTCAAAATTTTGCTCCTCCTTGAAAGTGCGGGAGGACCAGTGGTCAGACGCCTGCGGCCCTCCCGAAGAATGCGGCGGTTCTGACAGTGCGGACTTTCATATGTTATCGTTCCTTTCTTTATTGGATTCAGGCAAAAGCTGCCTGCGGCCATTATACCAGAGGGCCTCTGGCTTTTCAACCTCCTTTTTTGGGAGGAAGGCCGGGGGCTTATCCTTATATATAAGGAGAGAGCGGCGGCGCCCTTGCGGCGATTGACCTTATAAATTGCAGCCTCCGGCCTGCAGAGAGCGTCAGAGGCCGCTATATTGTCTGTGGGGGCTTTTGACGCGCTGCCGCAGCAGCGGGGGGAAGCCGGAAAAATGAATGCTTTGTGACAATTCATGCAGGAATTGGTCTTCCATCCTTCACGCATGGAAAAGTGCACAAAATTGCGAGGGGGTTTTTGTTATTTGAGGCTTTGTCTCTCAAATCGGGGGATTGCAACAGAAAAAACTTGACACATGGTAGCGCACAGCGTATAATTAAATACAAGATATCGTGCATTTTCCCAAGAAGAATCATAGCGCGGCCTGCCGCTGCGCCGGAAAATTGCAGGAATCCAATCGAAAAAATGCGTGAATGGAAAGAAATTCATATCCTGTTTTTAAAGTGTTCATTTCTGTCATTCCATCCGGTTGCGCGCGGCGGGCAATGGGCCCGCCGCATCAACATATATTTATTTTCAGAAAGGACGAGTAACCATGAACAAGACGATGAAGCGTGCCTTGGCTGTGCTGCTGGCCGCGCTCATGCTGGTGTCTGTGCTGGCTGCCTGCGGCGGCGACAGCGGCAGCTCCACCCCCAGCAGCGAGGCGGGTTCCAGCTCTGAGGCTTCCTCTGAGGACGCCAGCTCTGAGGAGAGCGGCGACGACGACGCCAGCGAGCCCGAGGAGGGGGAGACCGGCGCCTGGGCGCCTCCCTCCATCGAGAGCGAGGATTACGACGAGGTTTCTGAGTATTATTACAACTATACTCTGGGCGAGTTCTATGAGGCCTACAAGGAGGCCACCAGCGAGGTGCTGGACGTAAACAAGCGCTACGCCATGGAGGCTGTGGGCGAGGCCAAGCTTCTGGAGGCCGGCGTGATGCAGCCCACCACCGCCAACGGCGGCCAGTATGCCATCGGCCGCATCGCTCCCGGCTCTACCACCACCAACGGCTGGGGCTCTGACAACGAGCGCTATCAGTACTCCATTGTCACCAAGGAGCTTCTGAAGGCCGAGGACCGTGACGCGCTGAAGGACCTGCTGAATGAGAAGCGGGGCACCGGCGAGTACCGCAAGGCGGCTATTGAGTATCTCACCGGCAAGGGCTACACCATGAAGGACAGCTACACCACCACCTTCACCAAGCTGCCCACCACCTGGGACATGATGGCCACCAGCAAGGCTGCCGACACCGTGCCTGTTCTGGGCCAGCTGGACAGCCTGCTGTTCTTCGACGGCGAGAACCGGGAGATTCCCGCTCTGGCCGAGAGCTATGAGATGTCTGAGGACGGCCTGACCTACACCTTCCACATCCGCAAGGGTGTGAAGTGGGTGGACTCTCAGGGCCGTGAGATTGCCGACGTGATTGCCGACGACTGGGTTGCCGGCCTGCAGCATGTGTGCGACTCCGGCTCTGGCCTGGACGTGCTGTTCAACGGCGTGATCGTGGGCATTGAAGACTATGTCTCCGGCGACGAGCCCGACTTCTCCAAGGTGGGCATTGAGGCCACGGACGACTACACTCTGGTCTACCACCTGCAGAAGCCCGTGCCCTACTTCACCTCCATGCTCCACTATGGCCTGTCTCTGCCCCTGTGCCGCAGCTACTATACCTCTCAGGGCGGTCAGTTCGGCGAAGAATACGACACCGAGGCAACTACCTATCTCTATGGCTCTGACCCGGACCACATTGCCTACTGCGGTCCCTTCCTGGTCACCAGCGCGGTGGAGAACAACGTGATCGAGTACAAGGCCAACCCCACCTACTGGGATGCTGAGAATGTCACCCTGAAGAGCATGCGCCGGGTGTTCAACGACGGCAGCGACGTGACCAAGAACTACAACGACCTGCAGGCCGAGGTCACCGACCAGTGCGGCCTTAGCACCGCCACCCTGGAGCTGGCCAAGAAGGACAAGATTGCCGGCGACGACGCCACCATCTTCGACAACTATGCCTATGTCACCTCTACCGGCGCTACTTCCTATCAGAACTTCTTCAACGTGAACCGTGTGCTGTGGCACAATGACCGCAACGAGAACGAGGCTGTCTCTCCCCAGACCGAGGAGGACGCTGCCCGTACTCATATCGCTATGAACAACTCCCACTTCCGTCTGGCTCTGGCCATGTCTGTTGACCGCGTCACTTGGAACGCCCAGTCTGTGGGCGACGACCTGGCCGCTTTGAGCCTGCGCAACAGCTACACCCCCGCCACCTTCGTCTCTCTCACCGAGGACACCACCATTGAGATCAACGGCGAGGAAGTGACCTTCCCGGCGGGCACCGACTACGGCGCCATCATGCAGGCTCAGCTGGATGCGGACGGCGTGAAGATCACCGTCTACAAAGAGGACCCCTCTGCTGAGAACGGCAAGGGCACCGGCGACGGCTTTGACGGCTGGTACAATGTGGAGAACGCCAACGAGCAGCTGGATATCGCCATTGCCGAGCTGGCTACCGCGGGCGTGACCGTGGACGAAAGCAACCCCATTCAGGTGGACCTGCCCTACGACGCCTCCACCAGCACCCGCACCAACAGGGCTCAGGCTTACAAGCAGAGCGTGGAAGCGGCTCTGGGCGGCAAGGTCATCGTCAACCTGGTGAAGTGCGAGAGCACAGAGATCTGGTACTGGACCGGTTATGACCCGGAGCGCGGCTATCAGATGAACTATGACGCTTTCGACCTGTCCGGTTGGTCTCCCGACTTTATGGATCCCTGCTCTTACATTGACACCATGCTGCCTGACTACAACGGCTACATGACCAAGTGTCTGGGTCTGTTCTAAAAAAATCGGGATTCCCAGTGGGAATCCGCTGACATGAAACGTACCGTTTCATGAATCCGCGCTGTTGAACAAGCGCATACTGAGAAAGAAGCCGGGCATGCCCGGCCGAGCATAGAGGGCTTTTTTCGCAAAGCCGTTTATGGAGAGTGGGCGATGGGGCGTTGTGCCTCATCCCCCATCTCTGTATATTCTGAAAATTTCACTGGAAGAAGATCGCAGATGATACTATGAAAAAGTAGATGAGATTATTATGGCAAAATATTTGTTGAAACGACTTCTGTTCGGCCTGGTCTCTGTCGTCATTGTGGTGGCGATAGTCATGGTGCTGATCTATTCGCTGCTGAGCCGCCAGCTGGTTTTTCAGCAGGACGATACCTACCATAAGCTGAATAACAACCAAAAAACCATGTATGCCATGCGTAAATGGCAGGAATACGGGTATTTGGACTATGTCACCTTTCAGGACTATATGAACGACCTGAACCGCAAGGGCGAGGTGGACGACGCTACCCGGGAGGAGGCTGTGGCCATTGGCCGCAAAGCCGAAGACGACAGCGAGCTGACAGCGGAGTATGTGAAGAAATTCACAGAGACCTATGAGAGCCAGGGCTTTGAGGTGGTGCGCCTGAACGCGGTGACCGCCCGGAGAAAGCTGGCCAGCGGCGGCCAGCAGCAGCTGTTTGCCACCAGAGACCGGCCCTTGGCGCAGCGGCTGTGGGGTTATTTTACCAGCATCGTGACCATCGACACCATTCATGCCATTGACGATGAAATCGACATTGGCCCCCGGGAGCTGACCTTCACCACCCACGACCCGGTGTATGGGGGAGAGAAGTTCTCGCCTGCCATTATGGGCAATGGCACCAAGCACAAGTATCTGCTCTATTTCGACAACCAGTTCCCCTATATTCACCAGAATCTGGTCACCATCACCCTGGGCACCTCCTACTCGGTAAACCAGGGCAAGGACGTGCTGGAGACCATGACGGTGAGCCAGGGCTCCTATGTCACCCGGCCCACCCTGTACCCCACCGGCCACTCGGAGGAGAGCGCGGACGACCTGCACACCGCCACCTTTTTGCAGGGCTCGCGGGAGGGCAACCAGGTGCTGGCCAACCGCTTTGACGACGACTACACCAATGTAGTCACCGAAAAGGCGGGCATGTCCAAAATGGGCTACTCCTTTGTCATCGGCATTCTGGCTACTGCGCTTGCCTACCTGCTGGGCCTGCCCCTGGGCATTTTCATGGCCCGGCACAAGGACGGCCTGGTGGACAAGCTGGGCACCATCTATATTGTGTTCATCATTGCGGTGCCCTCGCTGGCCTATATCTTCCTGTTCAAGGCAGTGGGCGGCTCTTTTGGCCTGCCGACCACCTTTGACATGAACTCGACCAGCAAGCTGATGTATGTGCTGCCCATTGTGTCGCTGGCGCTGCCCACAGTGGCCAACATGATGAAATGGCTGCGCCGGTATATGATTGACCAGATGAACTCGGACTATGTGAAGTTCGCCCGCTCCGGCGGCCTGAACGAGAACGAGATTTTCTTCAAGCATATCTTCAAGAACGCAGCGATCCCCATTGTCCACGGCATTCCGAGCAGCGTGCTGTTCGCCATGACCGGCGCCATTATCACCGAGCGGGTGTATGTGGTGCCCGGCGCGGGCAACCTGCTTACCCAGGCCATCAACTTCTACGATAACTCGGTTATTGTGGGCGTCACCCTGTTCTATGCCCTGCTGTCGGTGGTGTCCATTATTCTGGGCGACATTCTGATGGCAACGGTGGACCCGCGGATTTCGTTCTCAGACAAGGCGCGTTAAAGGAGGGGCAGAAGTGATGAATCAGGAAATGATCAATTTGAAGGGACTGGGTGTGCCGGAGAAGGAGCTGTTCTCCTTTGTCACCCACAACGATGTAGAGAGCGAAAAAATCACCGCACCCCGGTATTCTTACTGGCAGTCGGTGTTCCGGGTGTTCTTCAAAAAGAAGATTAACATTATCGTCCTTTGTCTGCTGGGCGTGATCTTCTTGTTTGCCTATGTGTACCCATCGCTGATTGAGTACGACCGCTACGCCAACCTGACCGACGCCACCGCCAAGCACCTGATGCCTGTGGCGGCGCTGGAGAAGTTCGGTTTTCATCTCAGCTGGATTCTGGGCTCCGGCGCTTCTGGCGAGCCCACCTTTGACACCATTTGGGTGGGGTCGAGAATCTCCATCTCCCTGGCTCTGATCTGCGCCTTGATCAACATGACCATTGGCGTGCTGCTGGGGGCTGTGTGGGGCTTTTCGAAAAAGTTCGACTTTTTCATGATGGCCGTTTACAACATTATTGCCAATGTGCCCTATGTGCTGCTGATCTCTGTGCTGGTGCTGGTGCTTACGGCCAGCTTCTGGACCATGGTGTTTGCCCTGACGGTGACCGGCTGGGTGGGCATTGCCTACTTTATCCGCACCCAGGTCATCATCATTCGGGACCGGGAGTACAACCTGGCCTCCCGGTGCCTGGGCACCTCCATTTTCCGCATTGCCCTGCGGAACATCCTGCCCTTTATGACCTCGGTCATCGTGACCCAGGCCGCCACAGAGATTCCCTCCTACATCTCCTACGAGGTGTTCCTGTCCTATATCGGCATCGGCCTTTCCGAGATGTCTTTGGGCAAGCTGATCTATGAGGCGGAGTCCGCCATGGTCACCACCGGCTGGCAGTTCGAGTTCTGGAGCCCGGTGGCGGTGGCCTCCATTATCACTGTGGTGCTGTATGTGGTCGGCCAGAACCTGGGCGACGCGTCTGACCCCAGGACCCATATGTAAGGGAGGGCTTTCCATGGAAAACTATACGAATGACAGGAAGGTCCTGCTCTCCATCAAGGACCTGGAGGTAAAATTCCGGGTGCGGGGCCGCATCCTCACCGCTATCCGGGGCATCTCCCTGGATATCTACGAGAACGAGTCCATCGCCATTGTGGGCGAGTCCGGCTCCGGCAAGTCGGTGTTCACCAAGACCTTCGCGGGTATGCTGGACTCCAACGGCTTTATTGACAATGGCAGCATTATTTTCAATGACGACGAGCTGGCGGACACCCATGTGCGGCTGGGCGGCACAGCCCGCAGCACCATTGCCAATGTGCAGAAGAAGCTGGACGGGTATTCCCGCTTGGAGCCCGGCGCGGAGACCTTCCGGAAAATGGTGGAGCTGAAGGCCGAGCGCAAGCGGAAAATGTCCGTCAGCGAGGAGGAGCGGCAGGCCCATGAGGAGAAGGTCCAGGATTTGCAGTTTAAGCGGGCGGAGAGCTTTAACCTGCGCCAGACCCTGGACAGCAGGTCTGACAAGGCCCGCATCAAGGAGCTGAGCCGGGAGATTAAGGGCCTGGAAAATGAGATTAAACGGACCGAGAAGGAGTTTCAGGCAAAGGTAAAGGCCAATGCCGCCGCTGTGAAAAACGACGGAGCCTATAATGCCGGCTATAACAAGCGCATGGAGGCCCTGAAGGCCCAGTATGCCAAGGAGACCGCTCCGGAGCCCAGTCAGCAGGCCAAAAAGCGCAACGAGGTGCTGGCTAAGGAGATTTACCTCTCGGTGGGCCGCTATCCCTTCCACCGGCGGGTGCAGCTCATCCGGGGGCTGCTTAAGGTGGTCAAAAAGGCCATGGAGCTGGGGGAGGACCCCATGAGCGACCAGATTTTTGACCAGGTGGTGTTCCGGGTGCGGTATCTGGACGAGACCGCCGACGCCCTGCACGGCACCTGCGTGCTGAACCTGGCCAACGTGAAGTTTGCCGGAGACTGGGGCCAGATTCGGGGCCGGCGCATTGCCACGGTGTTCCAGGACCCCATGACCTCTTTGAACCCCATTATCACCATTGGCAAGCAGATCACCTCCATTATCCTCAAGCACCAGAACTGCACCGAGGCCGAGGCCCGCGCCCGTGCCATTGAGCTGATGCACAAGGTGGGCATTCCCAATGCCGAGGCCCGGTTTGACGACTATCCCTTCCAGTATTCCGGCGGCATGCGCCAGCGCATTGTGATTGCCATTGCCCTGTCCTGCCAGCCGAAAATCCTCATCTGCGACGAGCCCACCACGGCTCTGGACGTGACCATTCAGGCCCAGATCATCAAGCTGCTGAAGGACCTGCAGAGGGAGTTCAACTATACCATTGTGTTCATCACCCACGACCTGGGTGTGGTGGCCAATGTGGCCGACCGGGTGGCTGTGCTTTACGCCGGTCAGATTGTGGAGCTGGGCCAGGTGGAGGAGGTCTTCTACGACCCCCGCCATCCCTACACCTGGGCGCTGCTCAGCAGTCTGCCTCAGCTGGCTCAGCGGAACACCAAGCTCTACTCCATCACCGGCACGCCGCCCTCGCTGTATAACCAGATTGTGGGCGACCCCTTTGCCCCCCGCAATCCCTACTGTTTGAAGCTGGATACCCTGATGGAGCCGCCCATGTTCCCGGTAACGGAGACCCACTTTGCCAAAACCTGGCTGCTGGACCCCCGTGCGCCCAAAATTGAGAAGCCTGAGATGATTCAGGATATTCATGAGAAGCTTATGCAAGCTTTCAATATATAGGAGGGCAGAAGTATGCTTACAACAACAGAAAACAGCGGCGCCAAGGCGCGGCATCTGCCCGAACACGGCCCCATTGACCCCAAAACCGGCCGGGAGGTGCTGCTGTCCATCCGCAATGTGGACATCAGCTTTGGCAAGGGGGACAAGGCGGTCAAGGCCGTTCAGAACGCCTCCTTTGACATTTACAAGGGAGAGACCTTCTCTCTGGTGGGCGAGTCCGGCTCGGGCAAAACCACCATCGGCCGGGCGGTGATCCGGGTCAACCCCTGCGCTGCCGGCGAGATTCAGTACAAGGGCGTGAAGATTTCCGGCAAGATCCCCCGTTCGTTGGACCGGGAGGTCATCCGCAACATTCAGATGGTGTTCCAGGACCCGGCCGCGTCTTTGAACGAGCGGGCCACGGTGGACTACATTGTCAGCGAGGGCCTTTACAATTTCCACCTGTTCGAGAACGAGGCGGACCGGGTGGAGAAGGTGAAGAACATGATCAACGAGGTGGGTCTGCTCCCCGAGCACCTGACCCGCTATCCCCACGAGTTCTCCGGCGGCCAGCGTCAGCGCATTGGTCTGGCCCGGGCCATGGTCATGGAGCCGGAGCTGGTGGTGGCCGACGAGCCCATCTCCGCTCTGGACGTGTCCATTCGCGCCCAGGTGCTGAACCTGCTGAAGAAATTCCAGCAGGAGCGGGACGTGACCTACCTGTTTATTGCCCACGACCTGTCTATTGTCCGCTTTATTTCTGACCGGATCGGCGTTATCTACAAGGGAAAAATCGTGGAGATCGCTGAGGCGGAGGAGCTGTTCAACTTCCCGCTGCACCCCTACACCCGGTCGCTGATTTCCGCCATTCCCATTCCCGACCCCAAGCTGGAGAAGAACAAGGTGCTGTTTACCTATGACCCCTCTATGCATGACTACAGCGGTGAAACGCCGGAGCTGGCAGACATTGGCAGCAACCATTTTGTCTACGGCAGCAAAAAGGAGCTGGAGGAGTACCGGGCCATTCGGGAGAAGGGCGTGCCCATGAAGTCCATCACCATCCGGAAGGAGGGCCAGCCTGTGGAGGAGGAAGAGGAGGAGCAGATTGACACCAGCGCCATCCTCTCCGCGCCCCGCCACGACACGGGCAATATCATCTATCTGATTTTGTCCCTGCTGCTTCCCGTGCTGGGCATAATCGGCGCACTGGTGTTCAAGAAGAAAAATTATATCCGCAATTATAAGGCCTGCAAGAAGGGAGCTATCGCCGGGTTCTGCATCATTGGCATAATCGTGGCGTTGTTCCTGATCTTCCTGCTGATTGCCGCGACCCTCTGATGGGGCGGCAGGCCAAGGAACGGCTCCCGCAGGCCCTCCCTCCTGTGGAGAAGGTCAGCCTGGACGGAAAGCACATGGGCTTGCGGATCGGGGCGTTTATTCTCTGCCTGGCCGTGGGCGTGGGCGCGCTGACCTTTGGCGTGTCCCAGTGGCTCAGCGCAGAGCCGGGCTGGACCACCGTTTCGGTGACAGTGGAGGAGAAAAGCTGCGGCGGCGAATTCACCCTGAACTATCTGCTGGGACAGAATGGCCGGGACCCTACTCAGGAGCTTCGCTCGGTGCGCGCCGCCTACAACCAAATCGCGGTGCGGGCCTACCGGCTGTTTACCACGGCAGAGGGCTTTGACGACCCGGATGACCTGGGCGTCAGCCACAATTTGTACTATCTGAACAGCCACCCCAATGAGGAGGTTGCCGTGGACCCGGCTCTTTATCTGGTGTTGGAGCAGGCGGAGGCTCAGGGCAGCCGGGCGCTCTATCTGGGCCCCCTGTACTCGGTGTATAACGACCTGTTCTTCTGCCAGACCGACGGAGAGGCCCGGGAGCTGGACCCCTTTCAGAGCCAGGAAATCCAGACCTTTTGCCAGGAGCTGGCCGGGTTTGCCCGTCAGCCGGAGCATGTGCAGGTGGAGCTGCTGGGGGAGAACCGGGTGCGCCTGTGGGTGTCGGAGGAGTACCGGGCCTATGCCGAGGGCGTGGACAGGGCCTGTTATGTAGACCTGGGTTGGCTGCGCACGGCCTTTTTGGCGGACTACATGGCTGAGGAGCTGGCGGCTCGGGGCTTGGACAGCGGAATGCTGTCCAGCTATGACGGCTGTACCCGGACCCTGGGCCTGCCCATTGGGCAGCAGGTTTTCAGTCTTTATGACTGGGCCGGGGACCGGGCGGTGACTGCCGCCCAGACCGCCTTTGACAGTCCGGTGAACGCGGTGAGCCTGCGGACCTTCCCCCTGAACCAGCGGGACGAGGGACGCTGCTATGTGTTTGAGGACGGCGGGCTACGCCACTGGTTTATTGACCCAAAGGACGGCCTGTGCCGGGCTGCGGTGGATTCTCTGGCCCTGTACAGCCCGGAGCTGGGCTGCGGCCAGCTGGCCCTGGAGGCGGAGAGCCTGCTCATCGCGGACCGGCTGGACCGGGCCGCTTTGGGCCGGCTGAGGCAAAAGGGCATACAGGCTCTTGCCGCTGAGGACAGGGTGGTTCTCTTCACCCAGGCGGAACTGCCCTTGACAGGGCTCTATGAGCAAAACGAGGAAGTATACCATACGGAGTATATTGGGGAATAGAAAGTAAATATATGTTGAAAACCGCCCGGCGTACTGCCTGGGCGGTTTTTGTTTGCGCAAGCGGCTGTTTCTGTCCGCAAAATGTCGGGGGGCACAGGCGAGGGACTGCTGTAATAAGAAGATAAGCCGAGCTTTGAGACAAGGGCTGAACGCCGCTGTGGCCCACATGGAGGCCGGGCTGACAGGAGAGACAGACCTGTCCGGAGCGGCCCGGTTGGCTGGGCTGAGGGTAGACGGATTTGCGCGGTTTATCAGTTATAGTGATTGGATCGCCGGTATGGCGGAAAAGGTGCAGAAAGCCCAGTCTTTGGAGCAGGCGGACCTGCAGGGAGGGACCTGCGCGGTGTTCCGCTCTCAGCCCGGCGGCGTGGCCTGGGAGGAGTTCCCCGGATGTTCGGGGAGATATTCGATGATTGGCTGACGGCAGAGGGAGGGGGAGGCGCTGTATCTGTGGGCTGACCATGAGGAGCCCCGGAGAAACCGCTGCTGCCGGTGGAGAAGAAGGAAGCGCAGAAAACGGCCCGGAGACCACATATCTCCGGGCCGTTGGTTATTTTATGTCAGACAGAAGGAGGGAAGTCAGTCCTTGCCAGCGGGCCGGTTGCTGCCGCTGGTGTCCACCAAAGAGACCACTTTCTGATAGAAGCTCACCAGCATGGTGCAGGCAGTGGCCCGGGTGCTTGTCCCCTTGGGGTCAACCAGATTGTTGCCAGTGCCGCTGATTACCCCCGCGTTGCGGATGCGGTAAACAGAATCCTTGGCCCAGCTGCTGATTTTGCCGTCGTCGGCAAAGGCATTGTCCCGGCTGCCGTCCAGCTCCACGCCCAGGTAGCTGGCAAAGCTGTTGAGCATCACGCAGAACTGCTCCCGGGGAACCGCGGCGTTGGGGTTGAACTGCTCGCCCGGGGACACAATGCCAGCCTGGACCGCCCAGGCCAGATCGTGGTAGTAGAAGGCGTTGGCAGGCACATCGGAGAAGGCGGGGACATTGGAAAAGTCGTACTTCTTCACATCCTCGCCGCTCATGTTGCCCAGAACCTTGATGAGCTGAGACCGGGTGAGAATGTTGTTGGGGCCAAAGCAGTTGTTGCCCACGCCGCCGAACAGGCCCATGCCCACAGCCTTGTCCACATGAGTGGCAAACCAGTTTTTGTATGTATAGTCGGTGAACATGCTGCCGTTGCTGGTTACCGTAACCGTGGTGACAGGGCCCGCGATGCCGTCCTGGATCACCGCGGCCTTATAGGTGCAGCCCAGCTGGTAGACCGGGAGCACATAGGGCTCGCTGTCCTCTGTGGGGTCTGTGCAGTCGGTGGTGTAGTAGATGGAGTCCGTATAACCGCCGGCGTCCATGGAGACGCTCTCGCCGTCGCAAGTGATGGTGGGGGCGGAGATGACCAGCTCAATGAGGATGGCGGACACATAGCCTGTCTGCCCGTGGCTGGTGGTGACCGGATACCACAGGGAGGAGGTGGCCCCGGAGGCGGTAACAGGGGAGCCCTCTACAGCAGGGCCGTCAATATGCAGCCGGGAACCCTTGGAGAGGACAGCGACCACCTGAGAGCCGGTGCTGGGCTCGGCGCGCAGGTTGATGGAGTTGGCGGAGACCTTGGCATTGTAGTCAAAGTCGTTGCCGCCGTTCCAGCCGTTGGTCACCAGCCAGCTGCGCACCTCCTCGGCAGAGACATACTCTGTGGAGACCATGGAGCTGTCCACCGGGGCCCGGGCTCCGTCAGAGAGCTGGGCAAAGCCGTCCGCGCCAATGGGGTAGCCGTCAATGGTGGTGTTCACGTCATACTCATAATTGGTGTAGTGCACCATGCCGCCGTCAAACTCATACCAGCCGGAGCGTGGGTAGCGCACGCCGTTGTCGAACAGATGCCAGGTGGTCCAGCTGCGCCGCCAGATGGAGCCCCGCACCATGTTGGTGCCGTAGTCGGAGTTTTCGCAGGACTCCTCGCCGCCGATGTAAATGCCGATATGGCTGTAGTCGTCGGTGGCGCCGGGCTCCAGAATGGTCAGGGCCAGGCCGTGGATGCGGGGGAGGCCCTCCTCCATGCTGCCGGTGAGGATGCAGTTCTGGGTGGCCTGGGCCGTGGCTCCGCCCATGCAGCCGCCCACTCCCAGGTCAGAGAAGTAGGCATAGATGAGGCCCGCGCAGTCAGAGACCCGCACGCCGTTTACGGTCTCGCCCTTGCCGCCGTAGGAGTACTCCCAGCCCTCGTTATAGGCGTTGATGCCGTGCTGGGCCAGCCCCAGGCTGGTGGGAACGCCCGCGGCGCTTGCCCTTGGGCCCCAGCCGGGCAGGCAGAGGCTGAACAGCAGGACGGCCAGAAGCAGGCTGAAGGTCCTTTTTCCCAACCGGGCGGGCTTGCGTATATGCGTCGTCATCATAAATATACCTCTCAAATTCGTTAGAAATGATTTGTGCAGGCTGAGCTTGTGAAAGAGATTACAAATTAGTTACATTTTATCACAGCTTTGGACTTTTTGCAAGCCTATTTCCAGAATTCACAGCTTGTTAACGGCATGTTCATATTTTAGGGGGATTTCTCTGCCGGCCTGCCCCGGAAACGGAGACGGAAAACTGACTTGGCCTCATGCTTGACATTGGAGGGAGTTTGAGAGATAATATAGGTAGATATTTCAAAACAGGAGGGAACATCATGTCTTGTCAATTCAAGCTCTACCAGAAGTTTGCCGCGGCCATGCTGGCGCTGCTCGTCGCCTTTTGGGTCCCGTTGGCGCCGGCCGCCACGGCTTCCGCCACTGTCGGCGAGTACCCGGTAGACAGCGCCCCCCCGGAGGCTGTGGAGGCGGACCCGGAGGATGGCGCCGCAGAATTTGAGGTTATAGTCTCCAGCGAGGCAATGGAGGTGGGCCAAGGCACGGGCCTTATTGACAGCTCGGAGTATTTCAGCGCGTCCAACGCCAATGTAGACGGCTCTATGTACAGCCGCCTGAGCGCCCGGCAGAAAAACTGCTATAACGCCTTGCAGAACATTTCGGTAGACCGTTTCCTCAGCGCCTCCGGCCATGAGGTGGAGGTGTCCATTGCAGGCATTCAGGGGCAGAAGGTGGCAGGCACGGTTTTTGGCAGCACCTTTACCCCCACAGGCGCAGGCAAGGCCCTGTATGACGCATTGCAGAACGATATGCAGGCCGCTGTGGTGGCCCTGCGCTTGGACCGGCCGGACATGGTGTGGCTCCATGGGGGCGTGTGGACCGCCATGACCTTCCGGGTCAGCCGGGGGGTGGGCACGGTAGAAAGCGCCTCTTACCAGATGGAGATGCCCTTTAACGGCCAGGAGAAGACCATGCAGACCCAAATGCTGGCCGCGGCCCGGGACATTGCCCGGCAGGCCATGCGGGAGCCGGACACCTATTCTCGGGTCAAGGCAGCTCATGACATTCTGGCCCAGCAGAACCAGTACGGCCACAGCATGTTGGGCTCGCCCAACGAGAAATACGCCCATGTTGCCTACAGCGCCCTCATCCCCAACGACGCCTACGACCCGGTGTGCGACGGGTATGCCAAGGCCCTGAAAATGGTGCTGGACGAAATGGGCGTCCCCTGCGTGTGCGTTGTCAGCGAGACCCATATGTGGAACAACGTGAAAATGGACGACGACCTGTGGTATAATATAGACCTGACCTGGGACGACGGCAGCGCGGTGCTGGACTGGGACTACTTCCTTGTGGGCTCTCAGACCGTGGTGGCGGGCCAGGTCTACAGCAAGGAGCCCTCTCATGTGGAGCTGGACCCCTTCACCGACGCCGGGGTGAGCCTGGGCGGCGCAAAATACCCCAAAAAGAACACCAAGGCCTATGTGTACCTGGGCCGCGAGTACCCGCCCCTGCGCTATAGCGACGTGCCCCGGGACGCCTGGTTCTACGACAAGGTGGAGACCGTGTCTGAGCTGGGGTATTTTACGGGCAACCAGGGCCGGTTTACCCCCAACGGGGCCTTTACCCGGGCGCAGTTCGCCGCTGTTATGGCCAGCGCCCTGGGGGTGGACCTGACCCCCTATAAGGGCAAGTCCGCTTTTTCTGACGTGCCGGCCAACCAGTGGTATGCTGCCGCGGCCAACTGGGCCAAGCAGTCCGGCATGATGAGCGGCGACAACCGGGGCCGCTTCCGGCCCAACGCCACCATTACCAAGCAGGAGATCTGCGTGGTGCTGTATAATGCCCTGGGGCTCAACAGCGGGGACATCGGCTCCTTCTTTGCCGACGATTACCAGATCGCTCCCTGGGCCCGGTATCAGGTGTATGCCTGCCGGGAGGCCGGGCTGATCAGCGGCGACAATATGGGCAAGGTGAACCCCCGGAAGGGTACGGTGCGCAGCGAGGCGGCCACAATCTTTGCGGCCTATGCCCAGTATACCGGCCGTGCTTGACCATGAGCTGGAGAATATTACAAAATAAGGAATGAACCTGTATGAATGAGTTGTTTTCAAAGGCCTACGAGCCCCAGGCCGTGGAGAAGGATATCTACCGGCTCTGGCGCGAGGGCGGGTATTTTCACGCTGAGGCGGACAAAGCCAAGAAGCCCTATACCATTATGATGCCCCCGCCCAATGTCACCGACCAGCTGCATGTGGGCCACGCCATGACCATGACCACCCAGGACGTGCTCATCCGGTGGAAGCGGATGCAGGGCTACAGCGCCCTGTGGCTGCCCGGCACCGACCACGCGGCCCTGGCCACAGAGGTGAAGATTGTGGAGGCCCTGAGAAAGGAAGGCCTCACCAAGGAGGGCATGGGCCGGGAGAAGTATATGGAGCGGGCCTGGCAGTGGAACGAGAAGTACGGCGGGCGCATCACCGAGCAGCTGAAGCTGCTGGGCTCCTCCGCAGACTGGGAGCGCCAGCGTTTTACCCTGGACGAGGGCTGCAGCCGGGCAGTGCGCCATGTGTTCGTCAAGCTGTATGAAAAGGGCCTTATCTACCGGGGAGAGCGGATGATCAACTGGTGCGCCCACTGCGGCACGGCGCTTTCCGACGCGGAGGTGGAGTTTGAGGAGAAGGAGGGCTCCTTCTGGCATCTGCGCTACCCCCTGGCCGACGGCACAGGCTATGTGGAGCTGGCCACCACCCGGCCCGAGACCATGCTGGGGGACACGGCCATTGCCGTGCACCCGGAGGACCCGCGATATAAGGACATTGTGGGGAAAAATGTGATTCTGCCTCTGGTGGACAAGGAGATTCCCGTGGTGGCCGACGAGTATGTGGAAATGGACTTTGGCACCGGCGTGGTGAAGATTACCCCGGCCCACGACCCCAACGACTTTTTGGTGGGCCAGCGCCATGGCCTGCCCGTTATCACCATGATGGACGAGGCGGGGAACATCAACGAGAACGGCGGCAGGTATCAGGGCATGGCTATGCTGGACGCCCGCAGGCAGATTGTGAAGGACCTGGAAGAGGGGGGCTATCTCATCAAGGTAGAGCCCATCAAGCACAATGTGGGGGCCTGCCACCGCTGCCATACCTCGGTAGAGCCCCGGGTGTCCACCCAGTGGTTTGTTAAAATGGAGTCTATGGCAAAGCCCGCCATTGCCGCCGTGCGGGAGAAGAAGGTCAAGATCATCCCCGAGCGCATGGAGAAGGTCTACTATAACTGGATGGAGAACATCAAGGACTGGTGCATCTCCCGGCAAATCTGGTGGGGGCACCGCATCCCCGCCTGGTACTGCGACGATTGCGGGGAGACCTTTGTCAGTGAGGAGGACCTGACGGTGTGCCCCAAGTGCGGCAAGCCCCTGCGTCAGGATGAGGACACCCTGGACACCTGGTTCAGCTCGGCGCTGTGGCCCTTCTCCACTCTGGGCTGGCCGGACAAGACCGAGGATTTGGAGTATTTTTACCCCACCAACACCCTGGTGACGGGCTATGACATCATCTTCTTCTGGGTGGCCCGGATGATCTTCTCCGGCATTGAGCAGATGGGGGAGCCCCCCTTTGACACGGTGCTGCTCCACGGCCTGGTGCGGGACGCTCAGGGCCGGAAGATGTCCAAGTCTCTGGGCAATGGGGTGGACCCGGTGGAGGTGATTGACAAGTACGGGGCCGACGCTCTGCGGCTGACCATCATCACAGGCACCAGCCCGGGCAACGACACCCGGTACTCGGACGAGAAGGTGGCCGCCAGCCGGAACTTCGCCAACAAGCTGTGGAACGCCGCCCGGTTTATTCTCATGAATATTGAGGGCAAGGACGTGCCCTGCGCCCTGCCCGCCAGCCTGAGCCTGGAGGACAAGTGGATTGTCAACCGCTTTAACCAGGTGGCCGGGGAGATGACCGAGAACCTGGAACGCTTTGAGCTGGGCGTGGCGGTGCAGAAGGTGTACGACTTTATCTGGGGCGATTTCTGCGACTGGTATATCGAGCTGGCCAAGCTGCGGCTGAACCAGGAGGACGCTGCCCAGAACGCCCGGCAGGTGCTGGTGTGGGTGATGAGCGGCGCTATGAAGCTGCTGCATCCCTTTATGCCCTTTGTCACAGAGACCATCTGGCAGAGCCTGCCCCACCAGGGCGAGGCCTTGATTGTGGCCCCCTGGCCGGCGTTCGACCCGGCGCTGCGGTTCCCGGAGGAGGCTGCGGGCATGGAGCGGGTGATGGAGCTGATTACCGCCATCCGCACCCGGCGCAGCGAGATGAACGTGCCGCCCTCCCGCAAGGCCCAGCTGCACATTGAGACCAAGGACCCGGCGTTGTATCAGGCGGAGGCGGAGGCCATTCAGCGGCTGGCCAGCTGCAGCGGCGTAGAGGTGGGAGAGAGCATGGAGGCGCCCGAGGGGGCTGTGACCATGGTGACCACCGGGGCCCGGTCCTATCTGCCGCTGGAAGACCTGATTGACCGGGACGCGGAGCTTGCCCGGCTGGAGAAGGAGCTGAAGGCCCAGCTGGGCCAGCTGGAACGGGCGGAGGCCAAGCTGAGCAATGAGAAATTCATGTCCAAGGCCCCGGCGGACGTGGTGGAGGGCGTGCGCGCCAACTGCGAGAAGCTGCGGGAAAATGTCAAGCATATCCAGGAATCCTTGAAAGGCTTGCAAGGGTAACAAAAGGAGAACAAGACCAAGGAGAGCGCAGCGATGGGAGTCCAGAGGGACAGGTCCCTCCGGTGGGTTCTCAGGGCAAAGTCCTGAGCCGCCAGAGGCCAAAGGCCGCATTCCCACCCGAAACAGTCTGACACCCCCGTACTTTACAGGAGACAGAAAAGCCTGCGGTAAGAAATAAACAGCCCGGCCGGGAGGCTTTCAGCGTCTGACAGTATTATGACCGCCGGCGGTGGAGTGTACCGAGGAAACCCGGGGCGGGATCATGTCCAAGGGAGCCAGCCCTTTGAAACCCTTCCTGACTCTGCTTGCGCGTTTCTCAAAAAATAGAAAAGGAGAATCTTTATGGCGCTTATTCAGTGCAATTTCATGTCCAAGTCTTTGATGCGCATCGTGCCCATTCAGGTGGTGCTGCCCACAGACAAAATCGTGTTCCCCGGCCAGCCTGAGCCTGAGGCGAAGCCCTTCAAGACCCTGTACCTGCTCCACGGCATTTTCGGCAACTACACCGACTGGGTCAGCGGCACCCGGCTGCAGAGCTGGGCCGAGGCCCGCAACCTGGCTGTGGTGATGCCCAGCGGCGACAACAGCTTTTATGTGGACAACCGGAAGACCAGCGCACTCTATGGCTCCTTCATCAGCAAGGATTTGGTGGAGTTTACCCGGAAGACCTTCCCCCTGTCCCCCAAGCGGGAGGACACCTTTATTGGCGGGCTCTCCATGGGAGGCTTTGGGGCCATTGTCAACGGCCTGCAACACCCGGAGACCTTTGGCTCTATTGTGGGCCTGTCGGCGGCTTTGGTGCTCAACGAGCAGAACCTCCACTCAGAGTACACCGACTTTCTCATGACCAACCGGGGCTACTACGAGTCTGTGTTCGGGGACCTAGACAAGGTGCTGGGGGGCGAGAACGACTACACCGCCTTGGCCGAAAAGCAGGCCGGCCGGAAGGACAAGCCCAGAATCTATCTGGCCTGCGGCACCGAGGACGGGCTGATTGCCCCCAACCGGGTCTACCGGGACAAGCTGCAGGAGCTGGGCTATGACCTGACCTGGCAGGAGGGCCCGGGCAATCACGACTGGAAATTCTGGGACGAATATATTCTGAAGGCCATGGAGTGGCTGCCTCTGGACGGCAATGTTCAGGGGGTCAGCTCCGGCCATGTCAGCGAATAAACAACAGGGAGAAAACAAAATATGAGAGACGAGACCAAATGCCTCCACTCCGGCTATACCCCCGGCAACGGGGAGCCCCGGGTGGCGCCCATTGTACAGAGCACCACCTATGTGTATGACTCCGCCGCTGAGGTGGCCGCGATTTTCGACGACCCCACCCGGGGGTTGTGCTATTCCCGGTTCGGCAACCCCACCGTTATGGCGGTAGAGGACAAGATTGCGGACCTGGAGGGGGGCGTGGGAGCCATGTGCACCACCTCCGGCCAGGCGGCAAGCCTGCTGTCCATTCTCAACATCTGCTCGGCAGGGGACAGCATTGTCAGCCTGCCCACCATCTATGGGGGCACCATCAACCTGTTCAGCTTTACCCTGAAGAAGCTGGGCATTGAGTGCATCTATGTGGACGGCAACAGCTCTGACGAGGAGATTAAAGCCGCCTTTCAGCCCAACACCAAGCTGTTTTTTGGCGAGACCATTGCCAACCCCGCCCTGAAGGTGCTGGACATTGAACGTTTTGCGGGGATTGCCCACCAGATGGGGGTCCCCCTGATTGTGGACAACACCTTTGCCACGCCGGTGCTGTGCAAGCCCTTCCAGTTCGGCGCGGACATTGTCATTCACTCCACCACCAAATACATGGACGGCCACGCGGTGCAGGTGGGGGGCGTGATTGTGGACAGCGGCAGGTTCGACTGGACCAACGGGAAGTTCCCGGAGCTGACTGAGCCGGACGAGTCCTACCACGGCATCTCTTACACCCAACAGTATGGGAACATGGCCTACATCATCAAGGCCCGGATGCAGCTGATGCGGGACTTTGGGGTGTACCCTGCGGCCCACTCGGCATTTTTGCTGAACCTGGGCCTGGAGACCCTGCCCGTGCGCATGAAGCAGTATTGTGAGAACGCCCTGACGGTGGCGAAGTTCCTGGAGAGCGACCCCCATGTGGAGAGCGTCAGCTACCCCGGCCTGCCCTCCAGCCCGGACTATGCCCTGGCCCAGAAGTACCTGAAGGGGTGCAGCGGGGTCATCTCCTTCATCATCAAGGGGGGGCGGCCCGCTGCCGCGAAATTTATGGACGGCCTGAAGCTGGCCAGCAACGAGGTCCATGTGGCGGACATCCGCACCTGCGTGCTGCACCCGGCCAGCGAGACACACCGGCAGCTCACCGACCAGCAGCTGGCTGCGGCGGGCATCGACGGGGGCATGATCCGCTTCTCGGTGGGCCTGGAAAACGTGGAGGACATTCTGGAAGACCTGAGCGCGGCTCTGGGCTCCCTGTAAGGAGGAAGCGGTATGTCGTTGGTGCATCTGAACTTTCAAAGCCAATATCTGGGCAACAACACGGATGTGAACGTGATTCTGCCCGACAAGCCCTGGGACAAGACCCCGGCCCAGTTTTACGCCGGCGGGGAGAAATATAAGGTGCTCTGGCTGCTCCACGGCACCTTTGGGGACTACACGGACTGGCTGCGCAAGTCCAACATTGAGAGTTATGCCACGGCGCGGAGCCTGATTGTAGTGATGCCCAGCGGGGGCAACTCCAACTATGTGAACTGGCCGGGGTTTGCCACCGGCTACCATGCCTGGGACTACCTTACCGAGGAGCTGATGCCCCTGGTGCAGAACTGGTTCCCTGCCTCTGACAAGCGGGAGGATAACTTTATTGCCGGGCTCTCCATGGGGGGCAACGGGGCCATGCAGTACGCGGTCGGCCACCCGGAGAAGTTCGCGGGAGCCGCCAGCCTGTCCAATGCCCCTACAGACCTGAAGCAGATGAAGGCCCCCAAATATGACGGCAATTCCCAGGTCCCGGGGTCGGCGCTGTTCAACAAGCGGGTAGAGAACCTGGTGGAGAACTTCGGGGGCCTGGAGGGCTATGTGAGCTCCCCCATCAATGTGTGGGACCGCCTGCCGGAGCTGATGGAGGCGGGCACGCTGCCCAAGCTCTACTTCTGCTGCGGCGAGGCCGACCAGCTGATTTGGGAGAAGTACAAGGCCTTCAAGGCCCATGCCCAGGAGATCGGCCTGCCCGCCATGTTTGAGGAGGCCCCCGGCTACACCCATGAGTGGCCCTTCTGGGACAAGTATATTCAGCGGGCGTTGGAGTTTTTCGGACTGTAAAGGCCAGAGCCTGCGGGGAGAGGATACTGCCCGGGTCTTTTCGGCAGACTCAGCCGGGAGCCCTGGGGGACAAGGGGGAAATCGTCACATTTTCTGGGGTTTCCTCCTTGCTCTCCGCTGGATGTGTCTGAAAGCCCAGGGATCGATTGCGCCGGAACAAGCTCACAGAAGCGTAAAGAATTTTTAATTATTTAGAAAGAGAAATGCGCTTTACTTTCCCCTTGGAGCTTGGTATAATGGATATATCAAATGAGGGCGGGGACGCCCCAAGAATAGGAGGATCATTGCATGAGCATTTTTGATGATGTGGTCATAAACGCGAAATCCGCCGCCGAGGCTGTAGGCCGCAAGGCCGGCCAGCTGGTGGACGTCTCCAAGCTGCGCATTGGCGCCGCTGAGGTGAACGCGGAGCTCACCAAGCGCTATGAGACCCTGGGGCAGTATGTGTACGACAGCTGCCGGGAGGCCCTGGCCGGAGACCCGGAGGCTGTGGGCAAGATGACGGAGATCGACGAGCTGAAGGCCCAGGCCGCCGCCATTGCCAAGGAGCTTAACGACAAGCAGAACAAGGTGGTGTGCCCTGGCTGCGGCAAGCAGTGCAGCAACACTGCGGCTTTTTGCAGCGCCTGCGGGGCGAAGCTGATCATTGAGGCGGAGGCCTCTGAGGAGCCCGCGCCCCAGCCCGAGGAGCAGCCGGAGACCCATCAGGACCAGGAGTAAGCAGACATAAAAAGAGGCAGGAGCCAGAGGGCTCCTGCTTTTTTTGTGTCCGCTGGTTTGAAAAACAGCGCGGCTGGGGCCTCAGGCCTTGCCCAAAAACTCCCGCAGCATAGAGCCATTTGGCACCAGCGCCGGATCTATCGGCTCAAAGCGCATGAGCCGGGATTCCAGGTCCCGGGCCTTTTTGTAGTGGAGATCGTCCGCCGCAATGGCCCGCAGCAGGGGAATGGCCACGGTGCGCAGCACGCAGGGCTCGTAGATGTGAATGGAGTTCACCGTATAGTCGGCGCTGATGCGATAGGGGCGGATGTAGCGGTTCTCCCCCTCCACCACCTGGGCCCACATGTGCAGGGTGTTTTCAGCAGTGGAGCCCCGGAATTGGATGTCGCGGACAATGCGCCGCACCAGCCGCAGGGACCAGGGGGAGAGCACCTCGCCGTTGGCGTCCTTGATCTGCTGCTTGACGCTGACATACAGCTTCAGACAGACGTCCTCCGGCAGGTCCCGGGTAAAGATGGGGTTCAGCCCGTGGATGCCCTCCACAATGGCCAGGTCCCCGGGGGCAAGGCGGTACTCCTGGTCCGGCCCCTCCGCCCGGCCCAGGGCAAAGCTGTAGCGGGGCACGGTAAATTCTCCCGAGCCCACCACGTTTTTCAGGGTCTCCCGAATCCGCTCCACATCCAGGGCGTTCACGGTCTCAAAGTCCCGGGAGCCGTCGGGGAGCAGGGGGGCCAGCTCCCGGCCCAGATAGAAATCGTCCAGAGAGATAATCACCGCCCGCACCCCAAAGTCCCCCAGATAGTCCCGGAGAAGATGGGCGGTGGTGGTTTTGCCGCTGCTGCTGGGGCCCGAGAGCATCACAATGCGCACCGGCTTTGGGCGTTCGGTGATGTTGCGGGCAATGTTGCGCAAATGCTCCCGGTAAGAGCCCTCCACCTCCTGAATCATTCGGGCGGGGTTGCTGATGGCCGCGTCGTTGATCTGCTCCAGGTGGTTGATGTATTTGATGTATCCGCTGGCAAAATTACTCATGATCGTTTCAGGAGGCCTGCTAAAACGGCTCCCATACCATCCTTTCTCTCCAAAATTTCGGCGTGCCGGTTGATGTATTCCAGGGGAAGCTTCAGGTTGAACACCCGCTGCAGGGCGTCGGAGTAAGGGTCTTTGATTTTTGTCACGCCCCCCGCCCCGCAGGCGATTACTGTGCCGCTTTCGTCCATGGTGTAAATATTGTACCGGCAGACGCTGCCCGGCTGGGCCCAACCGGTGTTTTCCAGGTTGCCGGCCATGCGGGTCTGCCGGTAGAGGTAGTAGGGGACAAAGCCCGCCTCTGCCAGGGTGCGGATGGACAGGTCCATCATGGCGGCGGCCTGGGCCTGCTTTTTGTGAGAGCTCAGGTCCCCGTCCTCTGTCACCAGAGCCGAGCTGCGCTTAAGGGCCAGAGAGTGGACCGTCACATTGGTGGGGCCCAGGGCCAGCACCTTGCCCAGGCTGTAGGTGAACCCCGCCAGGTCGTCCCCGGGCAGGCCCACAATCAGGTCTGCGTTAATATCCCGGAAGCCCGCCTCATGGGCCAGGGCAAAGGCCTCCTCCACCTGCCGGGGGCTGTGGCTGCGGCCGATGTTTTTCAGCACCCGCTGGATCATGGTCTGGGGGTTGACGCTGACCCGGGTGACCCCCTGGGCCCTCAGCGCCCCCAGCTTTTCCCGGGTGATGGTGTCGGGCCGGCCGGCCTCTACGGTGAATTCGGTGCAGGCGGACAGGTCGAACAGCTGGCGGACCCTGCCGCACAGGCGGTCCAGCTGCCCGGCGGTAAGACTGGTGGGGGTTCCCCCGCCTATATAGACAGACACCAGCCGCATCCCCAGCCCGGCGGTAATGGCGGCGGTGCGGGCCAGCTCAGCGTCCAGACACAGGAGATAGGGCTCCACCAGCTTGGCGGCGTTGGCCATGTCCTGAGAAATAAAGGAGCAGTAGGCGCAGCGGGTGGGGCAGAAGGGGATGCCGATATACAGGGAGAAGTCCCCGGGCCGCAGGGCCTCCACCGCCTCCCCCTGAGCGGCCAGCACCTGCCCGGCAAGGCTGGCCCGGGCAGGGCTTACATGCCATTTCTCCTGGAAGTCAGCGGCCCCGGCCTCTGGCCCCAGACGCTCCACATGCTGGCGCAGCAGCTTCACCGGGTGGACCCCGGTGAGCATCCCCCAGGCAGGCTCCGCCCCGGTGAGCCGGGCGAGGACCGAGTAGAGCAGGTCTGTCATAAGATACTCTGTCAGCTCCGGTCCTGCGGCCCGGTCCTCCAGGCGGCTGGCTCCGTCCCAGGCCCGGACCATGCAGACCCACTGCCCCCCAGGCTCCTGAACCGCCTGGGTCAGGGCCCAGGGCTCCCCCTCCGGGGACGCTGCCGGCTGGGTGGGGGGCTCTGGCTGCTCCTCAACCCGGACGGGGCTGTAGGGAAAGAACAGGCGGCAGAGATTTTCGCACTCGTAGCGAAAGGAATGGCCGGTTAAGGTTAAAAGCATGGGGCTCCTCCTGATTCAGGCCCGAAGCAGGGCCAGATATGAGACAAAATTGTAGGCGGCATGGGCCAGAATGCAGCAGAGCAGGGACCCGGTATACAGATACAGCGCCCCCAGGGCCAGCCCGCACACCAGCGCCGACAGTCCCTGGGTCAGATTGAAATGCAGAAGGGCGAATACCCCCGCGGACAAAATCAGCGCCAGGGGCCAGGGCAGGAACCCCTTGAGCCATTTCAGCAGCAGGCCCCGCATGAGCCCTTCCTCCACCACCGGAGCGATTATCCCCACCCGGAGCAGTCCCAGCCAGGGGCGGGCCGTAAGGGCGGCCGCCGCCTCCTCGTAGGCCGCGCCGCTTTGGGGAAACAACCGGTCCAGCAGGGGGTCAAGCCCTTTATCCAGCGCCAGGTAAAGCCCAACCGCGCACCCGAGTGCCAGCAGCAGGTCAGGTCCGGTCAATGGACAGAACCCCTTTGATGCGGGACAGCCGGTCAATGATGTTTTGCAGCTGCTGCAGGCCGTTGATGGAGATGGTGGCGGAGATGACCGCGTTGGGGCCGGTTTTCTCCTGGCGGCAGTTGAGGGTGTGAATGAAGATGTTCATGTTGGAGAGCTGCTGGGTCACGTCGAACAGCAGCCCGCCCCGGTCCACGGCCACAATGTGCAGGGTGGACTTGAAGTCGTCCTTCACGTCTCCCTCCCAGTGGGCGTTGACCCAACGCTCCGGCTCAGGGCAGTCGGTCAGGTCCGGGGGGACATTGCGGCAGCTGCGCTTGTGGATGGACACCCCGAAGCCCCGGGTGATAAAGCCGATGATGTCGTCGCCGGGCAGAGGGTTGCAGCACCGGGAGAGCTTGATGAGGCAGTTGTCCATGCCGTCCACCAGCACGCCGCCGGCCACTTTTCTGGCAGGGGCGGGGGTGTTCTGCACCAGGGGGGGCAGGTCCTGGTTGGGGGACTGGGGGGCTGCGGCCTTTGCCATGCGTTGATATTCCTCCCGTACCCGGGGCATCACCTTCCACAGCTGCACCCCGCCATAGCCAATGGCCGCGTACAGGTCCTCTACCGTAGAGCAGTTGTGCCGCCGGCCCACGCTGTCCACCATAAAGGCCATAAGCTCCGGGGTGACGGGGATGCCTGACCGGCGCAGCTCCTTTTCCAGCTCAGAGCGGCCCTCGGCAATGTTCTCCTCCCGGCGCTCTTTTTTGAACCAGGCCCGGATTTTGCTGCGGGCCTCGCTGGTGCGCACCATGGTCAGCCAGTCCCGGTTGGGGCCCCGGGTCTCTTTGCTGGTGAGAATCTCAATAATCTCCCCGGTCTTCACCTTGTAGTCCAAGGGGACAATCTTCTTGTCCACCTTGGCCCCCACCATGCGGTTGCCCACCGCGCTGTGAATGGCGTAGGCAAAGTCGATGACGCTGCTGCCCTGGGGCAGGTTCACCACGTCGCCCTTGGGGGTGAACACGAACACCTCCTCGGGAATCAGGTCTGACTTGATGGAGTGGACCAGGTCGGTGATGTCCTCGGTGTCCGCCTGGTTTTCCAGCATCTGGCGAATCCAGGAGAGCCGCTCGTCCAGAGAGCGGTTGTCGGCCTGCCGGGCAGACATGCCGATTTTGTACTTCCAGTGGGCGGCAATGCCATATTCGGCGGTTTGGTGCATCTCCCAGGTGCGAATCTGCACCTCGAAGGGCACCCCGGCCTTGGTAATCACCGTGGTGTGCAGAGACTGGTACATGTTGGGCTTGGGGGTGGAAATATAGTCCTTGAACCGGTTGGGCAGGGGGGTGAACATGTCGTGGACAATGCCAAGCACATTGTAGCAGTCCTCGATGGTGTCCACAATCACCCGCATGGCGAACACATCGTAGATCTCCTCAAAGTCCTTGCCCTGCATGAACATCTTCCGGTAGATGCTGTAAATGCTTTTGACCCGCCCCTCAATATATACGTCGGGCAGAGCAGCCTCCACCCGCCCCTTCAGGTGGGCCTTCAGCTCCTCGATGAACTGCAGCCGGGTGCTGCTGCGGGAGGTGAGGTATTCGGTAATCTCCCGGTAGGCCTCCGGGTCCAGATATTTCAGCGACACATCCTCCATGGTCTCCTTTACCGTGCGCATGCCCAGCCGGTGGGCAATGGGGGCGTACACCTCCAGGCACTCCCGGGCCTTGTCCCGCTGACTTTGGGGAGAGACGAATTCCAGGGTGGAGAGATTGTGCATTCGGTCGGCAAACTTGATGATGATGACCCGGATGTCCTGGGCCATGGCCATCAGCATTTTCCGCAGGTTCTCCGCCTGCTCCTCCTCCCGGGAGGAGAAGGGGATTTTGTCCAGCTTGGTAACCCCGTCGATGAGCAGGGCCACGTCCTGGCCAAAGTCCTGGGTAATCTCCTCCAGGGTGCAGCAGGTGTCCTCCACCACATCGTGAAGCAGCCCTGCGGCCACCGACTGGCTGTCCATGCCCAGGTCCACCAGAATGGCGGCCACGGACAGGGGATGGATAATATAGGGCTCGCCGGAGCGGCGGAGCTGGTCCCGGTGCATCCGGTCAGCTAAGAGAAAGGCCTGGCCAATCAGCTCCCGGTCAAACTCCTTGCCGCTCTCCTTGATGATGCTTTGCAGCTGCTCATAGCTGTCAATCTGTCTGACTGCCGGCATGTGAACGCCTCCTTGTCTCTTGTTCCTCATTTCCGTCTCCCGCCGCCTGGGGCATACAGGGCGAGGCGGCAAGCTCCGCCTTTTCCCGCTGGGGCAGGGCCTCCCAGCGGCCCTCCCGGTTTTCAATCAGCCCCCGCTCTTCCAGCACGTCCAGGGCGGCCTGCAGCCGTCCCAGGTCCAGAGAGGAGCCCTCCAGGCGGCTCAGCAGGGCCAAGGGGTCCCTTACCGGCCTGGGGCCGGGCCGGGCCAGCAGCCGGTAAAGGGCCCCAAACTCCTCCCGGCTGGGGGTGAGGGCCCGGGCCTCCTCCTGGGTGAGGGGCTCGCCCCGGCGGTGTTTTTCATAAAGCCGCTGGCCGGCAATGCAGGCCTCCACATCCAGCGAGCTGCGCTTGACGTCCCGCACCAAAAAGTCAAAGCCCCTGCCCCGGGGGTAGTCGTTTACCTGAAGGTTCACAGCCAGGTCCACCACAGTCCCCGGCTCAAAGGGCAGGTCAGCGGTCCGCATACGGAAGTAGACGCATTCAAAGGCAAAGCCGTCCTTTTCGCACTGCAGGCGGCAGTGGGCCCCTGTGCTGCCCAGAGAACGAACACCCCGCAGGGTCACGCCGTAAAGGCCGAAAAGGGGCTGGGGGTTGCCCGCGCCAAAGGGCTCTAGGGGGGCCAGGCTGGCGGCGGTGCGGGCGGTGACGGCCGAGGGCTTCAGGGGGCAGTCCAGCCGCAGGGTGAGCACCGGCATGTCCGGGCAGGCTTCCGCGGCAAAGCGGTTGATCTGCCGGCGGAGCTCCGGCAGGTTTTCCGCCGGCACGGTCAGCCCCGCAGCCATGGGGTGGCCTCCGTAGCGTTCCAGCAGGGCCCGGCAGGCGTGCACTGCCTGGAACAGGTCAAAGCCCTCTACGCTGCGGCCGCTGCCCCGGTAGCAGCCGTCCTCCTGGGCGGAGAGCACAAAGCAGGGCTTGCCGAAACGCTCCACGATTTTAGAGGCCACAATGCCCACCACGCCCATGTGCCAGTCGCTGCCCTCCACCAGAATCACCCGGGCAAAGCGCAGCTCCGGGTCGCCCTCAATTTTTGCCGCCGCTGCCTGAAAAATCTCCTGCTCCACCTGCTTGCGCCGGGCATTGTCCCCCTTCAGCTCCTGGGCCAGGGCCTGGGCGCTGGCGCTGTCCTGATAGGTGAGCAGGCGCACGGCCCGCTCGGGGGCCCCCATGCGGCCGGTGGCGTTGATGCAGGGGACGGCGGTAAAGGCCAGCTTGCCGGCGTCGGTTTTGCCGCTGCCCGGGTCCAGAATGGCGTC
>NZ_JBQISV010000010.1:0-39315 GCF_056800975.1 Acutalibacter sp. | reverse complement strand
AAACCGGAGAAATGTCGGATTTTTGTCCCAAAACGAGGGCTTTCAAGGAAAAAACCGCAAGAAAGGCTTGCCGCCTTTCGAGGATTTTTGACGCAGAAAGCACCGTTTTGGGGCAAAATAGACGGCATTTCGGAGTTTTAAAACAGACTCTAGCCCAGCCCGCGGGGGGAGCCGCTGTGCTGGCATACTCGTTGCCGGCCGGGCCCACGGCCTCCTCGTTGGTCTCCATCCACTCTGTGGTAACGGCCAGGTAGTCGCCGCCGGGGAAGCGCATCAGGGTATAGCCCTTGGGCGGCTGGTCCACGTCCTTGACAAAGAGGCCCTGGAAATATACCTCTCGGCCCTGCTGGTCGTAAAACCACACATTGATGGGCTTGTCGTCCGCCGCGTAGGGCAGAATGGGCTTATAGCCGCCCATTTGGAAGAAATTCTTCCAGATGGCCTCAAAGTCAGAGCTCTGGTCTACGACAGCGGCGTTTCCCAGAAAGCGGAAACCGTCCAGACGGAGCTGGTAGGTGATGATGGGGGGGCGTTCATTTTGCTCTCCTTTCTGGCCGCTGTCTATGGGTTGGCCGAATCCAAAAGCTCCCGGATGACCACCCGCTCGTCAAAGGGGTATTTGACCCCCTCAATCTCCTGGTAGTCCTCATGGCCCTTGCCTGCCAGGACAATGACGTCTCCCTCCTGGGCGTGCTCCAGACACCAGCGGATGGCCTCCCGGCGGTCGGGGATCTCGATATATTGGCCCTCTGTCTTTTTCATGCCCACCTTGATGTCCTCGATAATGTCCAGCACATTCTCAAACCGGGAGTTGTCGGCAGTGATTACCGACAGGTCGGCAAGCCGGCCGCTGGCCTCGCCCATCTCGTAGCGGCGGACCTTGGGCCGGTTGCCCCCTGCCCCGAACAGGCAGATGAGCCGCCGGGGCTTATACTCCCGCAGGGTGGTGAGCAGGCTCTCCATGCTCACGGCGTTGTGGGCGTAGTCCAGCAGCAGGGTGTAGTTTCCGGGCACAGGGACAGGCTCTACCCGCCCCTTGACCCGGACGGAGAAAAGGCCCTGCTTCATGGCCTCCACCGGAATGCCCAGCTGGTGGCAGCAGGCAATGGCGGCCAGGGCGTTATAGGCGTTGAACCGGCCCGGAACGCCCACCTGGGCGGTGAAGCTCAGGTCCCCGGCCACGGTGAACGCTACCCCCAGCAGGCCGGGCAGGTTCAGGTGGCGGCAGTTCTCTCCCCGCAGGTCTCCGGCGGCTCCCATGCCGTAGCGGTAGACCCGGCAGGTGCTGTGGGCCAGAAGCTTTTCTACGCTGGGGTCGTCGGCGTTGACCACGCCCACAGGACACATGGAGAACAGCATGGCCTTGCAGGCCAGGTACTCCTCCATGTCCTTGTGCTCTACCCCGCCGATATGGTCCTCGGAAAAGTTGGTGAACACCCCTGCCGCAAAGGGCAGGCCGTACACCCGGCTGTCCTTCAGGCCCACGGAGCTCACCTCCATGACCACATACCGGCAGCCCATGTCCGCCATGCGGCGCAGGTGCTTTTGTACCTCGTAGCTGATGGGGGTGGTGTTGGGCAGGGGGACCGCCTCCTCGCCCACTGCCGCGCCCACGGTGCCGATGATTCCGGTTTTGTACCCCGCGGCCTCGAGAATAGAGCGGATCATGTAGGCGGTGGTGGTTTTGCCCTTGGTGCCGGTAATGCCGATGACCTTCAGGTCATGCCGGGCCGGGTGGCCGAAGAAGGCGGCGCTGAGCAGGCTGAGGGCCTTTTTGGCGTCGGGGACCAGGACCACCTGGGCGCCGGGCGCCTCTACAGGCTCTTGGGCCACAATGGCCACTGCCCCGGCGGCGGCGGCCTGGGCGGCAAAGCGGTGGCCGTCTAAGGCGGCGCCCTTGATGCACACAAACAGGCACCCGGGCTTTGCCTGCCGGGAGTCGTACACAATATCGGTGATCTCCGCCTCCTCGCGGCAGGAGAGGTCCAGGGAAGTCAACAGCTTGGAAAGCAGCATACAGGAACCATCCTTTCTATCAGGCTGCCGTCCACAGGGGGACGGCGATCAGATACAGGGCCAGCCAGTAGAGGAGCATCACTGGCTTTTGCCAGAAGTCCGCCAAATGGGAGAGCTCGCTTTTTGCCACCATCATGTCAGAGACGAAAAAGCACAGCGCACCCAGGGCCAGGGGCCAATAGGAGGGGCCCGCCGTGAAGGGCAGCGCCAGCCCCAGGGCCAGAGAGGCCCCCAGCAGCGCCGGGTACAGGCAGAAGGGGACCGTGAGCCTGCCCAGGGTGGGCAGCTCCCTGCGGAAGAGCCAGGCCGCGGCAGCATAGGCCAGCAGCCACAGGGCCAGGCTCAGCCCCCCTGCCGGGGCAAGGCCCCACAGCCACGCCACCAGACACAGGTGGGCTCCGCCGAAGAGCAGCATACCCGGCACAAAGCGGAGCTCCAGCAGGGCGTCCGCCGCTGTGCAGAGCGCAAAGAACCAGAATACCGGGTGAAAAAGGGGATTCCGGCCCCCCAGCCACAGGGCCAGCCCGGCGGAGCCCACGGCCAGAAAGCTGCCGGCGCACTTGGCGACAAGGCTCTCCTTTTTCAGCCCGGCCCGGCGCAGGATAAAATACAGGGCGAACATGGCCCCCCAAAGGGGCAGGGCAAGGGCCGAGTACAGGGCCAGGTTCATGGGGCGGCCTCCTCTCTATGGGTATTCATGCTTCTGTCATTATAAGCCCCTTTTCCGGCGAATGCAAGGGGCAGGAGAAAAAAGGGAGTGTCCTGCCGCGCGTTTTATTTGATTCACGTCTGGGCTGCCTTGTAGAGGCGGAGCTACGTGTCCGCCCGTCTCTCCCAGGGCGCCGCTTCTTCCACGGTGCAGGCGGATGATATCCAGTCCTGCATAAAATCAGCGAAAGGGACACTCACGAGAAGAAACTGCAAAGCCCGACCGGAAAGGCCGGGCTTCCTTCGGCATTGTTAACACAGCTCAAAAGAGGTAAAGCCTCTTTTGAACCTGGCAGCGCGGGCTTACCCGCGCTGCCAGGCTTGAAAATCAGTACATGCCGGTTTTCAAGTGTGTTTCCTATATCAGTCCAGGTACATCTCAAGCTCGATTTCGTGGCGCAGGGGGATGCCCTGCTCTCCTGTTTCGGGCAGCTGGGGGTTTGCTCTGCGGGCGTATTCCAGGGAGCCGCGGTAGAATCTGGCCATGTCAAAGCCCCGCTTTTGACAGAAGCCGATGGCGTTCAGGCTGTCGTTGGCAGCCGTTATGACCAGGGTGCGGCAGCGCTGCTCTTTGGCGGCGGCTTTTACCCGGCGGATGAGCTCTGTACCAATGCCCTGGCCCGGCGCAGTGGTGTGCAGGGAGGTGATCTCGCACACGCCAGCCGCCAGGGTATAGGTTGTAAGGCCGACCATTTGACTGCCCGACCAGCAGCCAAAGCCTCCGGCCTGGGTCAGGTCTGTTTTCACGCCCCGGATGACCCGCTCGACGCTGCCCAGACGCTCCCGCAGGAAGGCGTTGGCCTGCTCCCGGTTGCCCTGGTTGATGACCCCGTAGGTCACGGGAAGGGGCTTCTTTTCCTCCGGCTTGCCGGCCGGGGCGGGCTCTGGCTGTGTCGGAACGACCACAGGTGTCGGAACGGGCGCAGGCGTTGGAACGGCCGCGGGGGCCTTTTCGGGGGCGGGGACTGCCGCTGCCTGGGGAGGCTGCGCTGTCTTTTCTCCCTCCCGGGGCGGGCCCAGGCGGTAGATTTTCACCCCATAGGGGGGCAGGGAGATGCTGCCGTTCACATGGACCGCCTCCCCGGTGAACAGGTCCACAGCAGGGCCGTAGTAGTTGCAGTTGATGTCAAACCCGGCCCCATCGGCGTTGATGGCGGCCAGCACAGTCTCCTCCTGGCACTCCCGGCGCATGACAATCTGCTTGTTGAGCAGGGTTTCGTTTTTATAGCCGCCCTCGCTGAGGGCCTTGGAGTTCAGCTTAATCTGGCTGAGCCGCCCGATGAACCGGGTCAGCTCGTTCTGCACCGGGCCGTCAAAGCAGGGGCGCAGGCTGGGGTCGCCGTTTTTCTTGTCCCCGTCGGCCCCCCACTCGCTGCCGTAGTAGAGGCAGGGGATGCCGGGCATACAGTAGAGCATGGCGTAAAGGCCGGGAAGCTGCTCCTTCTCCTTCAGAATGGTGTGGATGCGGCTCACGTCGTGGTTGTCGGCAAAGCACAGCAGATGCTCGCCCCGGTAGAGGCACCAGTTCTCGCTGCCGAACTGCCGGTTGAGGGAGTGGGCGATTTCAAACATGTTTTTGTCGTTAAAGGAGGAATAGAGGCCCTTGTAGCACTCGTAGTTGGTGACGCTGTCCAGCATCTCCGGGTTCATAATGCGCCGGTAGTCCCCGTGAATCATCTCGCCCAGGAGGAAGAAGCCCGGGTCGCGGCCCTTGGTGTACTGGTGCAGCCGGCGCATAAAGTTTTCGTCCAGCAGATAGGCCACGTCCAGGCGCAGGCCGTCAATGGCGAACTCGTCCATCCAGCCGCCTACGCACTCCAGAAGGTGGTCCACCACAGCGGGGTTTTGCAGGTTGAGCTTCACCAGCTCAAAATGGCCCTCCCAGCCCTCGTACCACAGGCCGTCGTTATAGTTGGAGTTGCCCCCGAAGTTGATGTAGAACCAGTCCTTATAAGGGGAGGCCTCCCGGTTTTTCAGCACGTCCTGGAAGGCCCAGAAGCCCCGGCCCACATGGTTGAACACCCCGTCCAGCACCACCCGGATGCCGGCCTCATGGAGAGCGTTGCACACATCGGCAAAGTCCTGGTTGGAGCCCAGGCGGGCGTCGATTTTCCTAAAGTCCCGGGTGTCATAGCCGTGGGTGTCGGACTCGAACACCGGGGAGAAGTATACCCCGCCGGTGGAGAGGGCCTGGAGATGGTCCACCCAGTCGATGACCTTGCGGATGCGGGGCTGGGGCCTGCCGTCGTTCTCATAGGGGGCCCCGCAGAAGCCGATGGGGTAGATTTGGTAGAACATGGCGGAGTTCTGCCAGTTGGGCTGGTTCTTTAAGTGGATGACTTGCGTATTGCTCATAGTGGTGTTCTTCCTTTCCAGTTTTTCTCAGCTTTCGGGGCGGGTTTCCATCTGGCCGCAGAGCATGGTGCAGAACCCAAACCGCTCGTAAAAGGGCCGCAGGCTTTCCTCGCCGTAGATGACGGATATCATATAGATGCGGTCGTTTTTCAGCCGCTCCATGGCTCGGTTCATCAGTTCTGTGCCAATGCCTCGGCCCTGGTAGTCCGGGCGGACCATTACGTCTTGGATATAAGCGTCCGTTACGCCGTTGCTCACCACATCCAAAAAGCCTACCAGTTCGTCCCCGTCATAGCAGGCGATTTGAAGGTAGTCCCTCAGGGCGGGGTTTCTCAGCTCCGCCTCCATGCCGCCCCAGCCCACCGACCGCCGCAGGGCGGCGATGCTCTCTGGGGAGGCGCTGGGGTTCGTCTGGTATTCCAGCATAGATTTCTCCTTTTCCGATGGCGGGGGTCTCTGCCGGCTTATGCTTCCAGGAAGCTGAGAACCGCGCGGGTATATTTTTCCGGCTCCTCTATTCTGGGGAAATGCCCGCTGTTCTCAAAAACCACCCGCGTTACATTCCGCCCTCTGCTCAACAGATAATCCGTCTGATCCTTTGTACACGCGGGGTCGTATTTTCCATTGAGCAACAGAATGGGAAGAGCGATCTCCTGGGCCAGGGGCAAAAAATTGTCCAGCATGGTCACTCTTTTCCCGGGAGCGTCCTCTTGCGCCGGGCCGGTCTCCAGCAGCTTTTTCAAGTGCCTCTCCCCTTTGGCCCACATCTCGTCATGAATGCCGCTGGCGTCCATGCTTTGCCAGTATTCCTCAAAGGAAATGCCGTGCAGGTAGTTTCCGAGCTTTGGGTCCTCTACATAGTCCAGCAGGGCCATCAAATCATGGGGGGTCTCCCGCCCGCCGGGGTAGTCTGGGGCCTTCAGCTTTTCGCAGAGCTTGCTGGCGTCCGGATTACCCAGGCTTGCGATATGCCCGCTTACATATTCCGCCACGGATTTTGCGGAATCCTCAAACCACAGGGAGGGGCATTCCAGGATCACCTTTTGGATGGAGTCCGGGTACCGGTGCGCGTACAGGACCGCAAGGGCGCCTCCATAGGAATGTCCCAGGATGCTCCACTGGTCTATGCCAAAGGTTCTCCGCATTTCCTCCAGCATCTCCACCTGATACTCCATACTGTAATCTTCATCCTCGCCGATTGGGTCTGAGCGGAGAACCCCGAACTGGTCAAAGAGAATGACCCTCATTTTTTCGCCCAGGGCTTTGGCCTGATTCACGAAGTCAAGGCAGCCGGCCCCCGGGCCGCCGTGGAGATACAAGAGCGTGTTCCTGTGTTCTGCTCCATACAGTTCATAATATATTTTATGAAAAAAAACATCCACAAACATCCCGCGCCCTCCTCTAGCCCAAGCGGCAGCTGTTCCCCTGCCAAGTGAACAGGCTGTTGTAGAAGGCGGTCATGGCGTTGATCATGTGCTGCAAATCCTCCCGGCCTCCGGTCTCGTAGGGGGAGTGCATGGCAAGCTGGGCAAGGCCGATGTCTACGGTGGGCATGGGCACATGGGAGCCGGAGATCAGCCCCAGGGTGCCGCCCCCGGGCGCGGAGGAATTGTTGTAGTAGTCCTGGGTGGGTACGCCGGCCCTTTCGCACACCCGCTTGAACATGGCCGCTGTGGCGCTGTCGGTGGCATAGCGGGCGCTGTGCTTGATGACCACGCCCCCGTTGAGATAGCACCGGCTGGTGGGGTCAGCCTTGTCAGGGTAATTGGGATGCACCGCGTGGGCGTTGTCTGCGGAGAGGAGCATACCGTTGAGGATGGCGGCCTGCCGCTGCTGCTCGTCTTTGCCTGCCCACTGGCAGATGCGGGCAATGGCGTCTGCCAGCAGGGTGGACCCTGCCCCGTGGCGGGTGGCGCTGCCGGTCTCCTCATTGTCGAACACCACGCAGATGGTGCAGTTTTCGGGGTTTTCGCTTTGCAAAAAGGCGGTGACTGCCGCAAAGGCGCACTCCAGGTCATCCAGCTTGGGGGCGGCGATGAACTCCTCCTGCGCTCCCAGCACCGTGCCCCGGGCCCGGTTGTACAGGTACAGGTCGTGAGAGAGGATATCCTCCTTTTTCACCCCCACCCGCTCCGCCGCCAGAGCCAGCAGGTCGGCCTCGCTGCCGCCCAGCAGGGGCAGGGTGTCCCGCTGGGGGTCTACCTTGCTGCCGTTGTTGGCCTCCCGGTTCATGTGGATGGCAAGGCTGGGAATCACCAGCAGGTCCCGGTGCAAGTCTACCAGCTGCATACGCAGGCCCTCTTCGGTGCGGATGGCCAGCCGCCCGGCCACAGAGAGGGGGCGGTCCAGCCACAGGTTCAGGGCCATGCCCCCATAGACCTCGGTGTTGAGCTTGGTGTATTTGCCGTCTCCGGCCTTCATCTCCGGCGCGCCCTTTACCTGAAAGCAGGGGGAGTCCCCATGGGGCGCGGCAATGGAGAAGGTGCGGAAGTCCTTTTTGGGACAGCGGAAGGCCAGAATGCTGCCCATGCTCCGGGTGGTGAAATAGCCCTTGCCCGCTTCCAGCTCCCAGGGCTCCCGCTCGCTGAGCTCGATAAAGCCGGCGTGCAGCAGCAGGGCCCGGGCGGCGTTTACGGTGTGAAGGGCAGTGGGGCTGCTCTCAATAAAGTCGAAGAAGCGGTTGGTCAGTTGGTCTGTCATATTCCTTCCTCCCTCTGTTTTTTCTTTGATTTTGTGGATTCATCGGTTAAATGCGCGGTTTTAGCCAATAGAAATTATCGAAATTTACTAATTTCTATCATAGCACACTTTGTCCCCAATAGCAAGAAAAATGTGGGAGGGAGGGCTAAAAGTCCTTCTTACCCCCTCCTGTAATCTCAGCGGGATATGGCCCATAAAGCCAAGAAGCCACGGATTGCTTTTGAAGCAGCATTTTTGTTTTTGCGCACAAAAAATATTGACAATTTGATTTTTGTGCGATACAATTTGAAGTAGCAAAATATGGTTTTGCGCGCACTCTGCCATAGCTTGACACTCCTGGCCGAAAGGTGGCGTGTATCATGAAAAAGAGAACGGTTTTGCTTTGCTTCTCTGCGTTTATTAACGTGGTCCTCTTGTGCCTTGGCTGTTATTTGTTCTTCGTGTACCATGCGGCAAAGGAGGACGCCTCTTATCCTCCCTTTCAGACCGCGGCAAATGAAAGAGCGTCAGTGGGATATCTTAGGATCAGCGACCTGTCCGCTTCCTTAATGGAGAACAAGGATGATTATCAAATCGAGCTTTTGGGAATGGAGCCCAGCGGGCCCTCCCAGGAGTTTTATGAGCTGACATTTCAAGCGACGGCAAAAAGAGACGCAGAGCATATGCCCGATTGTTACGATCTTCTCTGGTTTTGTCCTGAGGACAACTTCTGGTATGTTCGGTACAGCCCATATTGCGTAGAAAAAATGTATTCACGGATACAACCGGCAGGCACCACCAATACGGAGACCATTCAGGTTCCTGCCGATATCTTTGCACGGCCTGGGAAGTATCGTGTCGTCTGGAACCATAACCAAGCGTTCATTGATTTTGATTTTGACTAATTTGTTTATACGCAAAAAATATTTGTATTTTATCTTCTGTGTGATACGATTTGAAGTAACAAAACATGGGTTTGCGCGCACTCTACCATAGCTTGACACTCCTGGCCGAAAGGTGGCGTGTATCATGAAAAAGAGAACGGTTCTGCTTCGCTTATCCGCGTTTTTTAACGTGGTCCTCCTATGCCTTTGCTGCTATTTGTTCTTCGTGTACCATGCGGCAAAGGAGGACGCCTCTTATCCTCCCTTTCAGACCGCGGCAAATGAAAGAGCGTCAGTGGGATATCTTAGGATCAACGACCTGTACGCTTCCTTAATGGAGAACAAGGATGATTATCAAATCGAGCTTTTGGGAATGGAGCCCAGCGGCACCTCTCAGGAGTTTTATGAGCTGACATTTCAAGCGACGGCGAAAAGAGACGCAGAGCATATGCCCGATTGTTACGATCTTCTCTGGTTTTGTCCTGAGGACAACTTCTGGTATGTTCGGTACAGCCCATATTGCGTAGAAAAAATGTATTCACAGATACAACCGGCAGGCACCACCAGTACGGAGACCATCCAGGTCCCTGCTGACATCTTTGCGCGGCCTGGGAAGTATCGTGTCGTCTGGAACCATAACCAAGCGTTCATTGATTTTGATTTTGACAATACTTAAAAGGAGCTGGTATTAAGTGACAAAAAGAACAATTTCTATTCTGTTGGCCATTGTTATTGCTGTAATGGGCCTAACGTTCCCTGGAGTAGCACAGACGCCCTCAGAAGAAAATGAGGTATTGATTTCAACTACCGCTGGGCAAAACGGAATGTATACCTACGATCCTGAGACCAACACGGAAACCTACATACCAAATGATTCTGACTGTAGTTTGACTTCAACCACACAAGAAACACACATTTCACCTCCTCCTATGTTTTTCCAACAGGATACCCCCAGAGCAACCGATACACTTGTTGCTTTGCCAAACTTTAGCAGCCTAAGTGGTTACAAATTGAGTACATGCCTCCTGGGAGCGCGGTTTACCAGTGATGATGCTAGTGTCTATACTGGTACAGGTTGGCTGTTAAACAATAAATATGTTGTAACAGCCGGGCATGTAATCTATAACTCTGTTTATAGCAATAATGGTCGAAATGGATTCGCTCAACATGTAGCCGTATATGTTGGCGCAACGAATGGGCAATGGAAACAATTCAGACTAGGAAAAAAACTGACTATAGGTGGTGACTTCAAAAATAATGACCAAGGAGATGATTATTTTAATTTTGGAATGTGGGACGACTGGGGGGTTATTGAGTTAGAAACTCCTGTTACAGTTAATGTCAGTAAACTAACTCCTGTGGAGACCAATTCGTGCTCATCTATAAAAAATCTCCCATTGACAACACAAGGATATCCTGGTGATAAGCAGACGCCTGGAATCAACTTTACAAAGTATGTTATGTATACAGGTACAGGTAAAGTTCATCAAGACCTTGCTGACCCGCGCATATTGCCTGTAGTCGGTTCCTCAAATATAAAGCTTTATAAAGGACAAAGCGGTTCGCCACTTTACAATGGCTCATCTGTATATGCAATCGGCATCAGTCAAATCGAAAACACTGCCTGCTTTATCCTAATAAATTCATGGCTGAAGGCCAAGTTTGATACCGACTTTTCTTATTAGCACAAACACGTCGCCTAGTTATATAAATAGAAACCGGATGAAAACAGTGGGGCCTGTTTTCATCCGGTTTTGTGTTGGCAGGTTTTGTGGGGCTTGCGGCGGTAGGCCGGGGCGGCTGTTGGGCAGTTGGAGAGCGGGCTGGGGCTCTCAGCTCCCGAATGTGTGCAATATTTTGAGGATCAACCCCTACCGGCTTTGCTTTATCTTTATGGCTCCTTCTTCACCCGGAGATAGGCTCCTGGCTCCACGGGCAGGCTGGTCTTCCAATACACCAGCATCTCCGCGTGGGGGGCTGAGGTGATGGGCTCCCAGTCCTGATTGTACAGCTCCTCTAACCGGGCGGTGAAGGGGGGCTGCCCAGGCTGAAGCACGTCGGCTGTGCTGCCGGCAAAAAAGCGGTTGCGCTCCCGCAGGCGGATATAGGCCCCCTCCCGGCCCTCCGCCACTGCCACCACCTCATATTTTCGGGTGTACTGGCTCCGGTCCGGGGTCTGGCCCGGCTCGCCCCCCAGGTAGAAGCCGGCGGAGTAGGTTCGGTGGCTGAGCTTTTCCGTCTCCTCCAGAATTTCCGGCGGCAGGGGCTGGTGTGGGTGCTGGGCGAAAAAGTCAATGGCCCGCCGGTAGGCCGCTGTTACACAGGCCACATAATAGGCGGACTTGGCCCGGCCCTCGATTTTCAGGCTGCGCACTCCTGCCCGGACCATGGCCGGGATGTGCTGAATCATCCGCAGGTCGTTGGAATTGAGAATGTAGGCGCCGCCCTCGTTTTCAATAATGGGAAAATGCTGGTTGGGCCGCTGTTTTTCCGTCAGGCTGTACTCCCACCGGCAGGGCTGGGCGCACTGGCCCCGGTTGGCGTCCCGGCCTGCCAGGTAGTTGGAGAGCAGGCATCGCCCGGAAAAGGACACGCACATGCTGCCATGGGCAAAGGCTTCCAGCTCCAGGTCAGGGGGGACGCTGCGGGCAATCTCCCCGATTTCGGCCAGGGACAGCTCCCGGGCCAGCACCACCCGGCGGGCCCCCAGGTCATAGCAGGCTTGAGCGGCGGCGTAGTTGACAATGCCGGTTTGGGTGGACACATGCAGCTCCACCTGGGGGGCGTGCTTTCGGGCCAGGGCCAGCACCCCCAGGTCGGAGATAATGAGCCCGTCTGCCCCACAGCGCTGGCAGTGGGCCATAAAGCCCGGCAGGGCTTCCAGCTCGTGGTTGCGGGGCAGGGTGTTGCAGGTGACATAGACCCGCACCCCCTGGCTGTGGCAGAGCTCCACTGCCTGGGCCAGCTCCTCATGGGTAAAGTTCCCTGGGGCGGCCCGCATTCCATAGTCCTTGCCCGCCAGGTAGACAGCGTCTGCGCCGTAGCGCACCGCAGCCTGCAAACGCTCCATGTCTCCGGCGGGAGCTAGTAATTCCGGCTTGTTCATCATGTCAGCCCTGCCAGCTGCTTGTTGTACTCATGCTCCTCTGCTGTGCTGGCATAATAGGCCACCCCGTCGTCTGAGTGGCAGAAGTAGAGATAGCCTGCCGCGTCGCCGCCGGTGTTGGGCTTTAACGCCGCGTTGAGGGCGTCGACCCCAGGGTTGCAGATGGCCCCTGCGGGCAGGCCGCTGAAGGTGTAGGTGTCATAGGCGCCATGACTGAGGGTGTTGCCCAGCTCCTCCATTTCCTTGCCGTTTTTATAGGGGTAGAAGGAGGTGGAGTCGCATTCCAGATTCATGATGCCGTGTTCTGCGCCGAACTCCATGCGGTTGTGCAGCACGGCCGAGACATTGAACATGTCGGAGGTGCTGGCTGCCTCGGCCTGGATGATGCTGGCCAGAATGACCACCTGGTCCATGGTCATGCCGGAGCTCGCCACCTTCTCCCGGAGCTTGTCATCCATCTTCCGCTGGAAGTTGTGGAGGAATTTGCCCACCACCGAGTCCAGCTCCTCGCCCTTATAGAAGTCGTAGGTGTCGGGGAACAGGTAGCCCTCCAGCTTATAGTACCGGCCTGTGCCGTCCAGGGCGCTGACCTCCTCATAGTTGGTATAATCGCCGTTGTTCAGCTCGTCCAAAAACTCCTGGGCGGTGCACACCTCGTTCTCCTCCAACAGGTTGGCAATCTGCAGAGCCGTGCTGCCCTCGGGGAACACCACCTGCACCACCTCGGTGTCGTCGTCGCCCCATTGCAGGACATTGATCAGGGCCTCGTAGTCCATATCCGTATCGATCTGGGAGTGGAGCCCCCGGGGAAACTCGTCCATGTCCTCCTTGATCTTGCAGTACAGGGCAAAGAACTCCGGCTTGCTGATAGCCCCCGCCTCGTGCAGGATGTCAGCCAGCTCCAGCTCGGTCATCTCCCCCTCGGGCAAAGTGATATCCACCTTGCCCGGCTTGCGGTTTGCGCCGAAAAAGTCGTTGGAGCCGCCGATCAGGTAGCTGGAAAGGGTGAAGGAGAGCAGAAGCACCATGCACAGCCACATGATGGAAAACACCCGCTTGTTTTTTCTGGCCTTGACCCGGTTGCGCTTTTTGTGGGCCTTTTTCTCCGCCTTCAGCTCCTTGTTGGTCAGGGCGGACTTGCGGCCTGAGAGGGGCTCGCCGTATTGGGCGGGCTGGCCCCGGCGTTCCCGGGGCAGCTCCATGCTGCCGGTCATCAGGTCTCTCTCGTCAATATTCACCCGAAAGCCGCTGGTTCCCGTCCCCTGGGGGGGGCGGCCCTGCTGAGGCTTGTTCTGCTGGGGTCTGTTGTTCATGGGTTTTTTCCTTTCTGTCTCTTTGTAGATTTCCGGCGGGGCCGGTAAGTATCAGTCCACCTGGGCCCCAAAGGGCATCAGCGCCAGCTTGGCCAGCTTAAAGCATTGCAGCCCAAAGGGGACGCCCACAATGGTGACGCACAGCAGGGCCCCGTTGACCACTGCTGCCAACGCCAGGGGAAGGCCGCTGAGCAGCAGCCAGAACAGGTTGGCGATCAGCGAGGGCGCGCCCCCGCCATAGCGCACTTCTTTGCCAAAGGGGAAGAAGGCCAGCCCCGCCAGCTTGAAGCACTGCATTCCAATGGGAATGCCCACAACCGTTATGCACCATAGCAGCCCGGCCAGGGTCCAGCCCAGCCCCTGCCACACCCCGCCGAACACAAACCAGAGGACGTTTCCCAGGCAGCTCATGTCTTTGCCTCAGACTGGATGCTTACCTGGATTTCCGCCGCGGTCTCCGGGGTAGTAAGGGCTCCGGCCAGCTTCAGCCCGAACTGGGTGGACACGCCCATGCCCCGGGCGGTGATAAAGGGGCCGTCCTGAACCACATAGCTTTTGCTGAGCCTGCCGCCGCCCTGCTCCACGTCCTTCTGGAAGCTGGGGAAGGCGGTGGCCTCCCGGCCCTTCAGCAGGCCCTTATGGGCCAGAATGGAGGGCGCGGCGCAGATGGCTCCCAGCAGCCGGCCGTTCTGGGCGCAGAAGTCCACCAGGGCCTGCACCTCCGGCGACTGCTCCAGGTTCAGGGCGCCGGGCAGGCCGCCGGGGAGGACGACGCAGTCCAGTCCCTCTGTCACTGCCCCGGCAATTTCCAGGTCGGCGGTGACCTCTACCCCATTAGACGCTTTTACCCGGGGGCCGGTTACGCCCACGGTTTTCACCTCTACCTTTGCCCGGCGGAGGATGTCCACCGGAGCCATGGCCTCGACCAGCTCAAAGCCCTCGGCCAGCAATACATATACCATAAAATCAGCTCTCCTTTTGTGTTGACATAGGATCATTTTGTTTTTGTGAACTCAGTTTTTTCAGGGAATGCCTGAGCCATTTGTACAGAGCCTGACAGCCCAGAAGCAGGAAATAGAGGGCGATCACATCTGCCAGCAGCGCGCCGGCGCTGACATGTACAGAGCTAAAAAGATTGGGGCCCAGATGGTTTTCATACACGGTCAGAAACGGGAGGGGGAACCCAGCCTGACCGGCGGCGTTTTCCCTTGCCAGGGGCATGAGGTAGGCAATGAGCAGCTCGGCCCAGAAGGCCAGGTTGACGATTTTCCAGTTGATTTTTCTTGCCGCTTGCTTTAGCTTGTTCATGGGGTACCTCCTTTTGTGTTCTGGTTGTGGGGTGGGGTGACTGGGCGTTGCTTTGTTTGGGAAGAGTGTCTGGGGAGGGGGGCTTTTCTTGGGGTTTCTTTTGGATGGGATCAGGGAGGGGGTTCTTTTGCATGGGGGCGGCTGCGAGCAGTCCGCTGGTCTTCCTGCGGTCGTTGGGCTTTTCGTCCTGTTTGAGACGGCTGCGGGAGGGCCGCTGGTCTCCCTGCGGTCGACCTCGCTCCGACTTGCCTGCGGCAAGTCGACGGCGGCGCAGCTTTACCCCGTTCCGACCACTTTGGCTAGGTAGACTTCTGCCTCGCTCCTTTGTTTACTGCGCCGCCGTTTTAAGGTCAAGACCTTGGGGACTCTGTCCCCAAACCTCTGCCACCTTTGTAAAGGGCGAGGGTCGCCGGGTACTTGCCTCAGGCAATGTACAGCGACCGTCCCGAGCCGACCGACGCGACAGCGGAGACGACGAAACTTTTGATTCGCGCTCTTGGGTTGGCGGTTATGGTTGGCTACTTGCCCGCGATGAGGGCTTTTGCTACCTTTTGGCGCACCTCTTCTACGCTTAGGGGCTCTCCCCCCTGGGCGCAAGGGACCACCGTCCACCCCAGCCGCTGGGCCGCAAACCCGGCGCACTGGGCGCAGCGCTCTAAAAAGCCCTGGTCCCGCTCGTGCAGGTCCTTCTTCTCCTCCTGCCCCCCATACCGCCGGGTCAGCAGCCTTTGAGAGGCCTCCACCGGCATGTCCAGGTAAATGACCTGGTCGGGCCGGGGCAGGCCCAGCCGGTCATACTCAAAGGCCTCGGTCCAGGCAATGTACTCCTCCCACTGGCAGGGGGGCAGCTTCTCCATCTGGTAAATCTGGTTTGAGGTCACATACCGCGCCGCCAGAATGGTGACGCCTGCCTCATACTCCCGCCGCCAGGACGTCTGGTAGCTGGCGTACCGGTCTACCGCGTAGAAGGCCCCGGCGGCGTAGGGATTCACGTCCCCTGGCGCGCTGCCGAACGCCCCGGCAAGGTACATTTTCACCAGCGCGGAGGAGGGGGAGCGGTAGTCGGGAAAGGAGATGGTTTTTACCGGCCCCTTCTGGGCCAGAAGGGCCTCCAGCAGGGGCAGCTGGGTGGTCTTGCCGCTGCCGTCCAGGCCTTCCAGCACAATGAGGCTCATGGCTTTTCTCCCAGCCGGGCAAAACGCTCCCGCACCTGAGCCATCTGGCCGCAGCTCATTTTCCCCTCGGGACAGGCCCCCCGCAGGCAGGGCGGGCCCGCCATGGAGAACAGGTGGGGCGCGGCCTCCTTTACCAGCCGGAGCATCTCTGTGGCCAGGGCCCGGATCTCCCACTGGGCCCGGTTGCAGCAGCGGTGGGTGAAGAAGCTCCGCAGCTCCCGGGCGTTCATGGTGCAGATGAGCTTGGTGGCACAGGCGTTGGGCAGCACAAAGCGGGCGTCCTCAATGGCCTTTTTCTCGGCCTTTTTTGCCGCCTCCTTTTCTCCCAGGCCCTGGGCCAGAAATTCCTGCTCGTGCTTGGCCTGTAAAAGCTCTGTCAGCCGCAGGTAGCGCCGGGCGTCCTCCTCCATGGCGGCTGCAAACTCCTCTTTGGCTTCGGGGATGGCCTCAATCTCCGGAGGGACCACAAAGTCAAACCGGTTCTCCTTCACATAACGCTGGCTCTGCACGCTGTAGGAGGCGATGCGGTGCCGGGTGAGCTGGGCCAGCAGGGAGCGGGACACCCCCTCGATTCCAAAGGTGAAGCTGGCGTGCTCGATGGGGCTCTCATGGCCGATCTCGCCCAGCATGTCCAGAAAACCCGCGGTCTTCTCCTCCGTGAGCCCCTGGTAGACTGTGTCGATATCCGCCGCCGCGTAGCAGAGCTTGGCCGCGCAGGCCACGGTGCGCTCCGGGTCTGGGGTATAGGCCAGCAGCTTGACATTCATTCTTCTTCCTCCTCTCCCCAGGGCAGGGGGTTCCCCTGCTCCAGGTATCCGTTCAGACGTTTCATGTACTCCTTGTCCAGCTGGGACAGCAGTTCTTCTCCCGGGTCCCCGTTTTGGAGCCGGGCGCAGGCCTCCTCCATCAGAGGCTGGGTGTCCCCGTCCGCCAGCAGGTCGTAGGTTCCGGCGTAGTAGTAGCCGCCCACGCCCAGCAGCCCGGCCTCCGCGGCCCGCAGGCTCTCTCCCAGGGCGGGCTCCATGCTGGGGGACTCCCGGTAGATGGGCAGAAAGCCGCAGGCCTTTGCCATATGGGTGTTGTTATCCACATTGGTCAGGTAGGCCAGAAAGTGCACGGCTTTTTCCGGCTCCGCCGTGTCCTCCCGGACCCCCAGCCCTGTCCACTGGCAGGGGGCCACCGTGGTGCCGCTCTCTCCGGTGGGCAGGCCTGCCGCCGCCCAGACGCCGGCGGGCATCTCCTCGGTCAGGCGGCTGACCACGGTATTTTCGGCAATGAGCAGGCCGCTCTCTCCGTCAATAAAGGCCTGCACCTGGGGCGAGGGCCCAGAGGCCTCTGTCTTTCCCTCCATCTCCAACAGAGCCTGGAACAATTCCAGCCCCTTTTTGCCCTTCTCCTCCGCGAACAGGGTGCCGGGCTCCTCCTTCTCCGAATTCACATAAAACCCCAGGGACAGGTCCGCCAGCCCCTTCACCCCCACGGTGCTCCACAGGGAGGCTTCCAGCAGCCCGGTGTGACAGCCCTCCGCAATCAGCAGCCTGCCCCTCTCCCCCAGCTTGCCGGGGATGGACAGCACCTCCTCCCAGGTCTCCACCCGAATCTGGTCCCGCCAGGCAATGCCCTGGTTATACTCCTCGGCCCAGTCTACCCGGTAAAAGAGCAGAAGCTGGGTCATGTCCAGGGGCACGGCATAGGCCCCCTGGCCCCCCCGGCAGTGCATGGCCATCCGGCCGGCAGCCGTGAGGGCGCCCTCGTTCTCCCAGGCGTCCAGATAGGGAGAGAAGTCCAGCAGCCCCTCCATGCTCTGGCCCCCTGCCACAGGGATGATATCCGCGCTCCCGGCTTTGGCCGGGCCGGTCTCAGGGCCCAGCAGCTCTACCTGGGTGTTGGGGTAGTCGGCCTGGTAGCGCTGGATGATATCTGTCAGGGCCTCCTGACAGCCCGGCCTGCTGTACAGCTCTCCCGCATACAGGCTGAGCGTTGCGGGCGCGCCGTCGTTTGCCGGCAGCAGCTCTGTCTCATAGACCACGGCCTTTTCTCCGCCGCAGCCGCTCAACGCCAGCAGCCCGGCCAGCGCCAGGCCCATTGCGCCCCGGCGCAGGGCTTTTCCTCGTTCCTTCCACAGTCCCAAATTGCAGCCTCCCCTATGGTCTCCGGCCCCAGGCCGGTTTTTCTTTTTTTGCGGCATGTCCTGTCTGCTTCTCCCAGCAGGGATGTCTATTGCCTATTATATCTTTTTTTGAGAAAAAATACAAGCCGCCGGAGGCAATATCCTTCCGCGCGGCCTGTAAGTTCGCAAAATATTTACATTTCAGAGGGGCGGAAGCGGCTCTTACACCCGCTTCACATACCCCTCCTTCCGGGGTTTGGGCTCCGGCGCGGGGCCGTCCCCGTAGCCGATGGCCAGGGAGCCCACGCCCCGAAGGTCCTCGGGCAGGCCCCACTTTTTCAGCAGCGCCTTGCCCTGGGGCAGCTGGAACATCTCGTGCTCTCCGTGAATCCAGCAGCTGGCCGCGCCCAGGGCGTGGGCGGCGACCATCATGGCAGCCAGCACGCAGGAGGCGTCCTCTACGCCGGTATGGGTGGAGCCGTCGGTGAACACCAGCAGAATGGCGGGCGCGCCGTAATAGGGGTCGCCGCTGCCGCCCCGGGCCTGGCAGTTGAGCTCCTGCACGGCCTGGCGGTCCTCAGGGCTCTCTACCGCCACGATGACCGGGGACTGCATACCCCGGCCGGTGGGGGCGTAGGTGCCTGCCTGAAGCACGGCATCCAGCAGGGCCGGGTCCAGGGGGCGGGGCTGGTATTTGCGGACGCTTCTTCTGGTGAGCAGGGCTTGCATAACAGGGTTTTCCATATTGCTCCCTCCAATAGGGCTTGTTTGAAAAATCGGAAACGCCGTCTTTTTACCCAGAAGGGGCCCCTTTCTGCGTCAAAAATCCCCGCCAATCGGAAGATTGCCTTGCGGTTTTTTCCTTGAAATGAACCCCTTCTGGGTAAAAATTCGTCATTTCCTCTATTTTCAAACCAGCCCTAGTCAAGTTATTTGGGTTCTCTTTTTATGGGGCTGGTTTGGGGGCGGGGCAAGGCGGTGTGCTTTTTCAACCGCGCCCTCTACTTTGCCAGCAGCGCCGCCAGGCGCGTGACCAGCTCGCCCAGCCCCACCTGGTAGCCTGCGCAGGCAAACCGGGCCCTGCGGCCCTCCTGGGCCAGCACCACCAGGGGCAGCCGCCCGGGCTCCAGGTACATTCTTCGGGCCGCCGCCTCTGCGGCGTCCTCGTTCCAGGGCCGCCGCTGTACCTCTGGCAGAGCCCGCAGCTTTTCCGGCTCCTCACAGATCATATACACCTGACACCCCAGCTCAGTCAGCCGCCGCCCCACCGGGGCCAGCTCGTTGAGCAGGTGCTCGGTGGGCTCCTCTCCTGGCTGAACCCAGCACAGCAGGCTCAGCCCCGGGCAGGAAAAGCCCAGCTCCGGCAGGGGCAGGCTTCGCAGCAGCTGGTCCTCCCGGGGGGCCCGGAATACCGGCTCCACGGTCAGGCTCTCTCCGGGGCTCAGGGTAAAGTCCTGGAACCAGCCCAGCTGATTTCCGTCCGGCAGGCGCACGGCGGTGGTCAGCCGATAGACGCCCTCGGGCAGTGTCAGGGGGGTGTTGGGCTGGCAGACCGCCACAGTGGACCAGCTCTCTCCCAGACGGGTGAGGCTCCACCGGGCTGTCTCCTCCACGGGGCAGGGGATGGTGACGGTTCCCAGCCCCAGCCCGTCTCCCCGGCGGAAGGCACCTGTCTGCCAGAACTCCGGCAGGCCGCCGGCGCCCAGCCGGGCGGGAACGCCGTTGGCCCGGCACAGGGCGCAGAACAACGCCGCCCGGCCCGGCTCGTCCCCCCGGCCCAGCCGCCAGGCTCCCCCAGGGGTCTGGGGCAGGTCGGGGAAGCTCTCCGCGTCCGGCAGATGCGTCTTCATCCAGTCCCAAAGCCGGTCCGGCTCTGCGGGCATGGTGCGCAGCAGCTGCCGCCAGGGGGCAAGGGGCTCCCAGCCGATACGGGGGGAGGCCAGCCAGGGCCAGAGCTCCCCTTCCCCGTTCTGAGAGGGACATTCTGCCAGCACCTGGGGGTCAATCTCCCCTGCCCGGTCCTTCTCTGTGAGGCCCGGACAGCTGCCAACGGGGGCGGGGGTATAGGCCGGCCTGCTCTCTCTTGCGGACTTGGCCGCTGCCAGCTCCTGCCGGCGGCGGGCCTGCTCCTCCGGGGACAGGGGGGGCGGGGTGACGCCGCTGTCCGCCGGGGCGAAAAAGTCGAAGGCTCCCGGCTTTACCTGGTCCGCGCCCAGGGTCAGGGAGGCTGCCTCTACCTCGCCGGTGTGGACCAGGGCCTCGGCCCGCTGGCCGTTTTTCTCCGCGGCCACCCACAGGGAGCCCAGCCCCAGGTTCAGCCGGGCCCCGCCGCTTTCGTCTGTCAGCCGCCGGGCAATGGGCCGCAGGGCCCCGTCGTTCAATATATACAGGCTGACCGCCGCCCCTGCCGCAGGCCCGCCGTCCTGGCCGGTCACATGAATGGCGAAGGGCCGCACCGGGCCATAGCGGGCGGTGACGCTCTGGTAGGCCACGCCCTGCCGCCGGTCCAGGTCCAGGGGGCTTGCGCCGGGGAACAGGCTCCGCCAGCCCTGGCCCGGGCCCACAAAGGCCTTTACATGGCACAGCATGGCCCGCCCCGCCGCGCAGGTGAACCAGCCCCGGTCCAGTCGGGGCTCGGGCTCGCAGGCCCCTAAAAACCGCCAGCTCTCGCCGTCCCAGGTCTCTACCCAGGCGTGGTTGTCGTCGCAGTGGGACCACCAGGGGGCGTAGACCTGCCGGGCGGCAATGCCCACGCTGCGCAGGGCGTTCACCGCGAACACCGACTCCTCTCCGCAGCGGCCCCAGCCCCGGCGGTAAATGTCCAGGGCGGAGGAGGTGGTGTTATCGGCAGAGCGGTAGACCACCTGGGCCCCGCACCAGCGGTTCACTGCCAGAATGGCCTCCTTCAGGGTCAGACCTGCCAGCCGGGGGGCCAGCTCCCGGCGGAACAGCCCCCGGCAGTGGGACAGAGCCTCGTTGTTCACCCGGGGGCACAGCACCCACAGCAGAAACTGCTCCTGGGACAGGGCCGCGCACCAAGGGAAGGCCTCCCGGGCAGTCAGGGCCTCCTGGATGTGGCTGGTCAGAAGCTCTGGCTCGTAGTCCCCCAAATCGGTGACAGGCAGGGTCCCTGCCAAGAAGGTGAACAGCTCTTGCTCCTCTCCGCTGAGGGCCTCTCTTGCCTGGGGGTAGGCCGGCCGGTTTTTCCACAGGTCCTGCCGGGCCTGCCAGCAGCTCTCGCCATAGGCCCGGGACTTTTCAGTAAGAATACTCATTCCGCCAGCTCCACCTTCAGCACCGTGTCTACCGGGTCGGGCAGCACCGGGTCGGGACCCAGGTCGGCAAAGACCACGTCGGGGTAGTTGTCGTACACCCAGCCCTTGGCAATGTGCACCTCGGCCCCAGTGCTCAGCCAGCGGATGGCCTTGACCTGCTCTTGCCTGAGGCCGGGGAGGGGCATACAGCCGATAGTGTTTTCAAACAGGTGGTAGTACAGGGTGTTGCCCTTGCGGGTGATGCGGCCCATGTCCGGCTTTGCCATGCCGGCCTTGCCGCAGCCGTAAATGCTCTCGCTGTTCTGGTCCATCCACCTGCCGATCTCCTCCAGAATGGCCAGGGACTGGGGCGGGATATTGCCCCGGGCGTCGGGGCCCACGTTCAGCAGCAGGTTGCCCCCCTTGCTGACGCACTCCACCAGCTTTTTGATGAGCATGGGCGCGGGCTTGAAGAACCGGTCCAGAGCGGCGTAGCCCCAGTTGTTGTTCATGGTGGCGCAGGCCTCCCACACAAGCTCGCCGCCGTTTTTGTCTTGCAGGCCGTTGGGAGGGATGATCTGCTCGGGGCTGACAAAGTCTCCGTGCCAGGGCTTGGGGTCTCCCTCGTACATGGAGCCAAAGCCCTCGCCGCTGACCTCCAGGCGGTTGTCGATAATGATGCCGGGCTGGAGCTCCCGCACCATGGTCACCAGCTCATGGGCCCGCCAGGCCTCGCCCCGCAGGGCCTTTTCTCCCTCGCCGTAGGAGAAGTCGAACCACAGCACGTCCAGCCGGCCGTAGTTGGTGCACAGCTCCCGGACCTGGCCGTGCATGTAGTCCAGATACCGGCCAAAATCCCGGCCCTCATTGCCGCACTCGGGATGATTGCGCATGGGGTGGTGGGCGTCCTCAAAATGGGGGTAGTCCGGGTGATGCCAGTCCAGCAGGGAGTAGTAGAGGCCCACCTTCAGCCCCTCGGCCCGGAAGGCGTCCAGATACTCCCGCACCAGGTCCCGGCCGCATTTGGTGTTGGTGGACTTGAAGTCTGTGAGCTGGCTGTCGAACAGGCAGAAGCCGTCGTGATGCTTGGCGGTGAGCACCGCGTACCTCATGCCCGCCGCTTTTGCGGCCCTGGCCCACTGCTTGGGGTCGTAGTCCACGGGGTCAAATTCGTCAAAGAAGGGGAGGTAGGCCTCCTCGGGCATCTGCTCGGTGCTGCGCACCCACTCGCCCCGGGCGGGGATGGCGTAAAGGCCCCAGTGGATGAACATGCCGAAGCGGGCCTCCTGGAACCACTCCATGCGCTTTTCGTACTCTTGACGGTTGAACTGATACATTGTAATGCTCCTTTCAATTTTTGCCATCTAAATCGTATATAAATACGCTTTCATTCTCGTCTGTCTCGCCTGTGTCCCGAAAGCCGAATTTCTCATACAAATGCACGGCCCGCTCATTGGCCCTTTCCAGGGTGACATAGACCCGCCGGCTGTGGTACTGGGCGCATATCTGGTCTACGACCAGGGGCAGGGCCCTTTGACCGTACCCCCTTCCCTGTTGGTCAATGTCAATGGTATACCGGCACAGCAGGGGGCGGTTCTCCTTCCAGAGGCCATAGAACACAAAGCCTACAGCGGTTTCGCCGTCGTAGATGACCCGGCAGTCCCAGTTCTCCTCATAAGCCGCCTGAAGCATGGAGAAGGCTGTGCTGGTCACCCACTGCTGGTCCAGAGGGTTCTCATGCTCCGGGTCTGTGGTGAGAAACACGGCGTCCCGCCAGTTTTTGCTTGTGACGGGCTCTAAACGAAGCATGGCTTATCCCTCCTTGTTCAGCAGGCACACCGCCTGGGCGGCCATGCCCTCCTCTCTGCCGGTAAAGCCCAGGCCCTCCTCTGTGGTAGCCTTGATGCTCACCCGGCCCGGGTCTATGCCGCAGGCCCGGGCGATATTCTCCCGCATTTGGGGAACATGGGGGGCCAGCCTGGGCCGCTGGGCCATGACGGTTGCGTCGATATTGCCGATCTGATACCCGGCCTCCCCTACGGCCCGGCAGACCGCGGTGAGCAGCTTCAGGCTGTCGGCCCCCTGATACTGAGGGTCGTTGTCCGGGAACAGGCGGCCGATGTCACCCAGGGCCGCAGCCCCCAGCAGGGCGTCCATCACCGCGTGGGTGAGCACGTCCGCGTCGGAATGGCCCAGCAGGCCCCGCTCAAAGGGGATGTTCACCCCGCCTAAAATCAGAGCGCGGCCCTCTGTCAGCCGGTGCACGTCATAACCATTGCCAATGCGCGTCACGCAGGAGCTCCTTTCTCCCACCATAGCCCGGGCCAGAACCAGGTCCTCGGGGGTGGTGAGCTTAAAATTCCGGTAGTCGCCGGGCGTGAGCCGCACCCGGGCCCCAGCGGCCTCGGCCAGCTGGCAGTCGTCGGTGTAGCTCTCGCCCCGCTGGCGGGCCTTCTCCGCGCCATAGAGGTACAGCTCCCGGCGGAAGGCCTGGGGGGTCTGCACAGCCATCAGCCGGGCCCGGTCGGGGGTGGACGCCACAAAGCCGCCGCTGTCTGAGAGCTTGCAGGTGTCCTTGCTGGGCACTGCCGCTGTGGCCGCGCCGTATGTCAGAGCGTCCCGGCACACGGCCTCCAGGATTTCGGGGCGCAGCAGAGGGCGGGCGGCGTCGTGGATCACCACATAGCCCCACTCCTCGGAAAGGGCGGCTACGCCGTTGTATACGGAGCTCTGCCGGTCGGGCCCGGCGCAGGCAAAGACCACCCGCTTGCCGCTGCCCAGCCGGGCGGCCATGTCTGCGGCAAGGGGGGCGATGGCGTTCAGCTCCTCCTCCCGGCAGACCAGGCAGAGCTCTCTGATCCGAGGGGATTGAAGCAGGGTTTCCAGAGACCAGCAGAGCACGGGGCGGCCGCCCAGGTCCCGGAGGAGCTTGGAGGGGCCCTTGTCCCCGCCGTTCATGCGGGAGGAGCTGCCGCCGGCGGCCAGCACCGCGCCGAAATCCTCATTCATGGGGGTTGCCTCCTTTGTAATGAAATAAAGAAGTATACTATATTAAAAGGGTGTGCAGAGTCTTTGATGAAGCCGAAGGAGCTTGAGCTGGACCTTAAAATCCTAGACAAAACGCAAGAAGATAGAGAACTCCCGGCGAGGGTTTCTTATCGAATGGCCGCTTTAGCGGACATTCGACAATGCCCTTAGTCTCTAAGCGTTGGGGGTGGGCGGGGTGGGACGCTGCCGCTGGCCTCGGGAGCCAAAGGCTCCCGACGGCAGAGCCCACGCCAAACGCTGTGTGAGGTATTTCTATACGGGTCAATCGCCCGCTAAAGGAGACCCCCACATAGATCCCATAGACCCGCTGTCCCACAGGGCAAAAGCCGCGCCGGATACTTTCCCACATCTTAGCACATCCCTGCAAATTTTTCTACCATCTTTTTCGCTTTTTCCAGAATATTTCCCTATTTTTGCAAAACCCATTGATTTGCCGCCCGCCGGTATGCTATCATAATACTGAATACAATAAAAGCGGTGTGCACCGCAAAGTCTGATTTTTGAGGAGCGAGGAGCAAAATGGACATCTTCTCCCTGTTTACCCTGGCCGGGGGACTGGCCTTCTTTCTGTACGGCATGCATGTACTCTCGGCAGGACTGGAAAAAATGGTGGGCGGCAAGCTGGAAACCGTGCTGCGCTCCATGACCTCCAACCGGTGGAAGGGGCTGGCCCTGGGGGCTGTGATCACCATCGCCATCCAGTCCTCCTCGGCCATGACGGTGATGCTGGTGGGCCTGGTGAACTCTGGCATTATGGAGCTGAGCCAGACTGTCAGCGTGATTATGGGCTCCAGCATGGGCACCACCCTTACCGCCTGGATTCTCAGCGCCACGGGCATTGAGAGCGACAGCTTCTGGCTGCAGATGCTCAAACCCGAGTCCTTCTCTCCCCTGGTGGCTCTGGTGGGCACTATTATGATTATGACCGGCAAGGACGGCAAGAAAAAGGACGCGGGCAGCGTTATGGTGGGCTTTGCCATCCTCATGACTGGCATGACCTTCATGAGCCAGTCGGTGGCCCCCCTGGCTGAGACCCCTCTGTTCCACGACCTGTTGGTGATGTTCAGCAACCCCCTGGCCGGGCTGCTGCTGGCTACGGCCTTTACCGCTGTTATTCAGAGCTCTGCGGCGGCGGTGGGCATTTTGCAGTCTCTGGCTCTGACGGGCAGTATTTCGTTGGGCATGGCTTTCCCCATTATTGCCGGGGCCAATATCGGCACCTGCATTACCGGGCTGATCTCCGCCATCGGGGCCAACAAAAACGCCAAGCGGGTGGTGGCTGTCAGCATTTACTTTAAGGTAGTGGGCGCGGCCATTTGTATGACCGCTTTCTATGGGCTCAACGCCATCTTCCATTTTGACGTGGTAGACGCGCCTATCAGCGCGCTGGGCATTGCGGTGGTACATACTCTGTTCAACATTATCAACACCTTTGTGCTTTTGCCCTTCTCCAAGCAGCTGGAAAAGCTGGCGAAAATCACCATTCGGGACGCCAACACGGAGGAGGCTCTGCTGGACGAGCGTCTGATGCTCTCCCCGGCCTTTGCCATTGCCGAGGCCCGGGCCCTGGCGGTGAAAATGGCCCAGGCGGCTCAGGAGTCCATTGTGAACGCCATTGCCATCTGCCGGCGCTATGACCCCAAAGCCGCTGCCGCCATTACCGAGCGGGAGGAGACCATTGACCTGTATGAGGACACCCTGGGCAGCTTTTTGGTCAAGCTCAGCAGCAAGGACCTGTCCCCTGCTGACAGCGGACAGGTCTCGGAGCTGCTGCACGCCATTGGGGACTTTGAGCGCATTGGGGACCACGCGGTGAATATTCTTCGGGTGGCCCAGGAGATTCATGACAAGCAGCTTCACTTCTCTGAGAAGGCGGAGGAGGAGCTGGGCATTATTACCCAGGCCATTGTGGACATTCTGGGCCTGACTGTGGAGGCCTTTCAGCAGGAGGACACGGTTCTGGCCGCTCGGGTGGAGCCCTTGGAGCAGGTGGTGGACGGTTTGAAGACCGAGCTGAAAAACCGCCATATCCGCCGGCTGCAGGAGGGCCGCTGCACCATTGAGCTGGGCTTTGTGCTGACAGACCTGCTCACCAACTATGAGCGGGTGTCTGACCACTGCTCTAACATTGCGGTGGCAGTCATTCAGATTCAGGAGTCCTCTGCCATGGACGCCCACGGCTACCTCAACGAGCTGAAGAGCTCGGGGAGCCCGGCCTTTACCCAGGCCTACGACGAGTATTCCCGGCAGTATTGTCTGCCGGAGTCCCGGCTGTCTGGGGCGGACGCTGCCCACTGAGCCGGAAAAATCCCCCCGCAGGCTTATTTTTATGGCTCTTCCGGCCGATAATCCATATATAGGAGATTGTGACACAGGAGGTTGCCGTTATGATGCTGATGGGTTCCTTAAACACCTATACCAAACAGCTGAAGCTGCAGACTCAATTCCACCTGAAGCAGGCCAAGGGTGAACTGGGCGCCCACAAAACCCTGGAACAGTACCTGGGGGAAGCCGCCGAAGACGCTGGGGAAAAGAATGGGTCCGACGACACGCTGCGGAGCATTCACCAGAAGCTGGACGCGGGGGCAAAGCTCACAGCCCAGGAGCGCCGCTATTTGCAGTCCAAGGACCCGGAGGCCTATGCCAAGCTGGAGGCCTCTGAGCGGGAGCAGAAGGCCTTTGAGCAGAAGCTCCGGCAGTGCCGCACCAAAGAGGAGGCCCAGCGGCTGAAAATGACCTACCTCAACACCTCCCTGGTGGTAGTAAAGGCAGTGGAGAACAATCCCAACATCAGCCAGGCCAAAAAGCTGGAGATTATGACCCAGGAGAAGCGCCGCTGCGACAAGCTGGAGCAGAGCGCCCGGGAGTTTGTGCGCCGGGGCGATTATGAGCGTCTGCCCACAGAGGCGGAGCAGGCCAAGGCGGAAAAGGCGGCTCAGACGGCCCAGCGTCCCGCAGAGCAGAAGGAGCCTGAGACCCCCGATATCCGGGAGGCCCGGAAGAAGGGGGAAGAGGACCAGGAGAAGGAAGCGGTCCATGTGGAGAGCCGGGAGGAGCGCAAGGTCAAGCGCGCCCGGGCCCAGGCTCGGGCCAGTGCGCAAAAAAGCGCGGCAGCTGATTTCACTCTGGTTGCCGCCGCTTACCGTTCCTCTGCCAAGGCCGCGCCCGCGCCTCAGCCTACTGTGGATGTGAAGGGTTAATCCTCGTCTCCGGCGGCTGCGCGCCGGTCATACAAGGTCTTGCCCAGATAGGTAAAGAAGATGGCCAGCATGGCTGCGCCCTGAATCAGCGTGACGGCTGTGCCGGTGAGCATTTGGCCGGAAAGAAGGGGCTGTCCCTCGGCCAGCACATCGCTCAGGCTCAATCCGGCCAGCACCGCGCCGCTCAGGCCGAAGAAGCCGAACAGCACGCCCTGCCGCCGTCCTGCCGGGTTGAGGCCCCGCAGGATGAACTCGCACAGGCCCAAAGTGGCCCCGGCCCAGAAGATGATCAGGTTCTCCCCCTTGCCCTCGGCCCAGGTGACGCCGCAGTCCTTGAGCATGGCGTTAAGAAGAATCAGCCCGAACAGCAGCACTACCACATGCTGAAACACATTGCCCCGCAAAAGAAGCTGGCGCTCGTCCAGCTCAGAACAGCTTTTAAAAAAACAACCTTTTCCCATAAAATCATCCCTCCGGTTTCTATCATTCGTCCTCCGGCCAGAACAGGCCGTCCAGCGTGCTGTCTAAGGCCCGGCAGATGTCGATGCACAGGCGCACGGTGGGGTTATAGTCCCCCCGCTCAATAGCCACCACGGTCTGCCGGGTGACGCCCACCGCCTGGGCCAGGTCCTGCTGGGTCATGCCTTTGGCGGCCCGGGCGGCTTTCATTTTGAGATTTTTGGGCAACACATCGCCGCCTTTCTCTGGTTTCTTTCAGTCGACTGTAATGCTATTGTAAGCTTGTTGTGACAAAAAGTCAAGTATAATTTACATTTGGGCGTAAGGAATTTTGTTGTTTGGGGTTTCTGCGTTCTTTTGGGGTACGCTTTTTTGGGGGAAAGCGGGTATTTTCTTTGGGGTTTGGCGGCTTTGGCGGGATATCGGTGGAGGACGGCTTGCTGGCTATGGGACGCTGGGGAAAATAGTTTGATTGTTGAGGCTTTGTTTGACAAGAGTATTGGCAGGCTGTTTTCTTTGAATTTGTTGGCTGTGGGTAGGTTGGTGGGGGTTTTCGTTCTGTTTTTGCCGGTAGCGAGCGGGTCGCTGGTCTCCCTGCGGCGGTTGGCCTTTCGTCTTGTTTGAGACGGCAGCGAGAGGGCCGCTGGTCTCCCTGCGGTCGACCGCGCTGGGTACGGCGGGCGCAGCTCTGCCCCGTTCCAAACTGCTCTTGGGAACAAACTCGTACCTCGCGCCTTTGCTATCTGCGCCGCCTAAGTTCAAGGTCAAGGTCGCGAGACGCTGTCTCGCGCTCTGCCACCTTTGTAAAGGTGGACGAAACTTTTTGTTCGCGCTCTTTTGCTTCTCTTTCGCTTTGGCGCTTTGCCCGCGTTGCTTGCCTTGCGTTTCTGCCCGCCCTCCTGCACAATATGTGGAGGCAAGCATGTCCGCCCCAAAAACTCTGCCGAACCCTGTCGGGAAAAGATATTTTTTCCTCTCATACCCGCCCCTTTCCTGCAAATACTGCTCTATGTAACCAGGAATAACCACCAGGGAGGCGGTCGCGGTGAACGAAAAACAGGCTTGGCAGTGCTTTGCCCAGTCCGGCAAAGTGGATGATTACATTCGATACGCACAGCTGCGGGGTGCGGTCCTGCCCCCCGGGAAGGGAGGCCGTCCCATTGAAATTTCAGACCCAGGGCCTGATTCTGCGGGAAAAGCCCGTGGGCGAACAGGGCTGGCTGCTGACCATACTCACCGAGGATAAGGGGATGCTGCAGGCCTTTGTCAACCGGGCCGGCGGCAAAAAGGAGCGTATGCCCGGGGCCGGGCTGCTCTGCTTCTCTCGTCTGGACATTTACCAGGGGCGGGAGAAGTACATAATCAGCCGGGCCGTGCCTGTGCACAGCTTTGCGGGGCTGCGCCGGGACCTGACGGGCATGGCGTTGGCCATGTACTTCTGCCAGCTGGGGGCGGAGCTTATTATGGTGGGGGACGAGGACACGGGGGAGGCTCTGCGGCTGCTGCTGAACGCCCTGCATTTTTTGGAGGAGGGCAAGCGGCCCCGGTCCCTGCTGAAGGCCATTGTAGAGTTGCGGCTGCTGACCACCTGCGGCTACATGCCGGACCTGACGGGCTGCGCCCAATGCGGCGCAGAGGAGGCGGCAGGCATGGCGCTGCGGCTGCGGGAGGGCGTGTTGTACTGTGGGGAGTGCCGGCCCCGGGACGAGCAGCCGGAGGCGCGGCTTTCGCCCAGCGCGGTGCGGGCCATGCGGCACATTGTGGAGGCGGAGTTTGAGCGGGTTTTTGCGTTTACGCTGACGGGGCCGGGATTAGAGGAATTGACGTCAGCGGCGGAGGCATATATGCTCAGCATATTACAGGAGATGCCGAAAACATTGGTTTTCTATCGCAGCCTTGAATGAGCTGAAATGGAAAGTTCTTGAAGATTCCGGCTTCAGCTTTACTGAAGCTGAGGGGACATTCTTTCAAGAAGTTCCTTTAAGCAGAGGTCAAAGTCCCCAAGGTCTTGCCCTTGACCTTAAACACCTCCAAAAACGCAGAAGGGTAGGCAAACGTCCCAGTGGGACGTTTGCCGTAGGGAATCACCGTAAGGGGTTTCTTATCGAAGGGGAGCGAAGCGGACATTCGACAATGCCCTTAAAGACCTGAGCGTTGGGGGTGGGCGGGGTGGGGCGCTGCTGCTGGCCTCGGGGGCCGCCTGAGCAAGCGAAGCTTGCGAAGAAAGAGCCGCCGACGGTAGAGCCCACGCCAAGCGTTGTGTGAGGAATCTCTATGCGGGTCAATCGCCCGCCAAAGGTTACCGCCCCATATAGTAAATACATTTTGAAGCCTCACTTTTTGCACGGCTGCCCGTTGGCAGTCAGCAAAGTACAATAAAGAAAAGCAGGGATTGTTTCCCACGCAATACAGAAAGGAAGCTTATGGATAGAAATCATAAAGCCCTGGAGCTGGACAAAATACTGGAAATGGTTGCCGCCGAAACCGCTTGTGACGACGCCGCGGAGATCGTGCGGGGCATGGAGCCCGCTCCCAGTGCCGGCGAGGCCCGCCGTCTGCTGGAGGAGACCGACGCCGCCTTTGTGTTGATGGCGAAATTCGGCGGGCCCTCCTTCCGGGACCTGAAAAACGTTGCCAATCCGCTGCGCCGGGCTCAGGCCGGGGGGAGTCTTGGGATGCGCGAGCTGCTGGACGTGGCGGGCACCCTGCGGTCCATCCGGGCCCTGCAGAGCTGGCACGACAAGTCGGCGGGCATGAAAACCGCCCTCAGCGACCGCTTTTCTGTGCTGGCCCCCAACAAATACTTAGAGGAGAAAATCTTCACCAGTATTATCAGCGAGGAGGAGATGGCCGACGCCGCTTCCCCTGCTTTGGCCAGCATCCGGCGGAAAATCCGCAACGCCTCTGCCCGGGCCCGGGACCAGCTGGACAAGCTGGTCCACTCTGCCAGCCACCAGAAGCACCTGCAGGAGACCATTATTACCCAGCGGGGCGGGCGGTATGTGGTGCCGGTTAAGGCGGAGTATCGGGGAGAGGTCCCTGGTCTGGTTCACGATACCTCCGCCAGCGGAGCCACGGTGTTTATTGAGCCCATGAGTGTGGTGGAGGCCAACAACGAGATACGGGTTCTGCAGTCACAGGAGTTGGAGGAGATTAACCGCATTCTTCGGGAGCTCTCTGCTGAGGCAGGGGAGTTTGCAGAGGGCGTCATTCAAAGCTACCAGATGGCAGTGGAGCTGAACGTGATCTTTGCCAAGGCTCAGGTGGCCTACCGGATGAAGGCTGTCACCCCCCAGGTGGGGGAGGACGGGGTGACAGAGCTCACCGCTGCCCGCCATCCGCTGATTGACAAAGATAAGGTGGTGCCTACCGACATCCGTTTGGGCAGGGACTTTGACACGCTGATCATCACCGGCCCCAACACTGGCGGCAAGACTGTGGCCCTGAAGACCATCGGCCTTTTGACCCTGATGGCTATGTGCGGGCTGATGATCCCCGCTGCCGAGGGAAGCCGGGTTTCGGTGTTTCAGCATATTCTGGCAGACATTGGGGACGAGCAGAGCATTGAGCAGAGCCTGTCCACCTTCTCGGCCCATATGACCAATATTATCCGCATTACCGCTGTGGTAAATGAGAACAGCCTTGTACTGGTGGACGAGCTGGGCGCGGGCACTGACCCGGTAGAGGGCGCGGCTCTGGCCACCGCCATTATTGAGGAGCTGCGGAGCAAGGGGGCAAAGCTGGCCTGCACCACCCACTATGCCGAGCTGAAGGCCTATGCCCTGCAGACCCCCGGGGTGGAGAACGGCTGCTGCGAGTTCGATGTGGAGAGCCTGCGGCCCACCTACCGGCTGCTCATCGGCGTGCCGGGCAAGTCCAACGCCTTTGCCATCTCCCGGCGGCTGGGCATGGACCCCCGGGTGGTGGACCGGGCGGGCGAGCTGGTGTCCCGGGAGGACTCGGTGTTTGAGCAGGTGGTGGGCCGCCTGGAGGAGGACCGCCGGAAGCTGGAGGACGAGCTGGCTGTGGCCCGCCGGGCCGCTGACCGGGCCCGGGAGAGTATGCGGGAGGCCCAGGCCAAGCAGGCCGAGGCCGGCAACCAGGCCCGCCGGGAGCTGGAACAGGCCCGGCAGGAGGCGGCGAACATTGTGCAGAAGACCCGCCGTCAGGCAGACGCTCTGCTCAACGAGCTGGACGAGCTGCGCCGCCAGAAGAACAAGGCCCTTTCCGCAGAGCAGAAGGCCCGGCTGCGGGGCGGTCTGCGGGACCTGGACACTGCCGCCGACCCGGTGCACAAGCAGCGCTCCAACCAGGACTATACTCTGCCCCGGCCCTTGAAGGCGGGGGACAATGTCCTGATTTTCGACATTGACAAAAAGGCCTCGGTGTTGGAGGAGCCTCGGGACGGCCAGGTGCTGGTGCAGGCGGGAATCATCAAGACCCGGGTGCCGGTGGAGAACCTGCGGCTGCTGGGGGACCAGAAGCCGGAAAAGCCCAAGGGCCGCACTGTCACCAAGTCGGTCTCTGCGCCGGACGCCAGCACCAGCCTGGACCTGCGGGGCCAGAGCGTGGACGAGGCCTTGATGGAGGTGGACGCTTTTCTGGACCGGGCGGCGCGGATGAACCTGCCCCAGGTGACCATTATTCACGGCAAGGGGACCGGGGTTTTGCGGGCAGCGGTGCAGAAGCATCTGCGCCAGTGCAAGCAGGTGAAACGCTTCCGGCTGGGCGCCTTTGGAGAGGGCGAAAACGGCGTTACCGTGGCGGAGCTGAACTGACAGGCCGGCCGTTCGCCTGTTTGTGTCCCTTGCACGGCAGGGTGCGGAGGGCTTGCGGCGTGTCTTACCGGGTATTCTATTTTGGATGCACGTCCAGGGGAGCTTGTAGGGGGAGTGTCTAAAGAGAGAGTTTATGACGGTGGGACGGCCTCCGGTGGCTTAGGGGCTTTGCCTTTGGAGCTCTGCTATTGCTGAAAAGGCGGACGGGGCCTTTCTGACGCTCACAAAAGCCTTACTAAAAGTCTCGTTTTAGGCACTCCTGTTTGGCGGGAGGCTTTTGGAGCTTTGTCTTTATAGCAGGAGATGTGGGTTGTATTGCAAGCCATTTTTAAGAAAAGGGCCGCTTGTACAGCGTTTGCGGCTTGTAAATGGGGGTTCTTGCCATGCCCGCTCCCGGGCACAAGCCGTCTTCGCTGTTTTTGGACGGGCGGTTCTGGCTTTCTCTGTAAGGGGAATAAAAAGGGGGAGCTGTCTCCGTTTTTTCACGGAAAAGCTTCCCTTTTCTTCGGTTTTGTGCTATAATCGTCGGGATATGTTGAAAAATCGAGGTGATTGCCATGCTTCATTCCTTTGCCAGCGACTGCCACTGCCATTCCAGCTGTTCACCGGACGGAAGGCACCCGGCGGAGGCCATGCTGGCCCGGGCCAAAGAGCTGGGCCTGTATGCCGTCACCCTGACGGACCACTGCGAGTGTAATGAGTATGAAAAAAAGTACCGGGAGCGCGCCCTGAGGGCCTGGCAGGCTATGGACGCGGTTCAGGCCCCGGCGGGGCTGCGGTTTTACCGGGGGATTGAGCTGGGCCAGCCTTTGCAGGACCTGCCCGGGGCCCAGGAGGCGGTAGGCCGGTTTGATTATGATTTTGTCATTGGCTCTTTGCACAATTTGCGGGGCAGGGAGGATTTCTACTATCTGGACGCCCGGGCCCTGTCTGCCGGAGAACTGGACGCTGTGCTGGGGGAGTATTGGGACCAGCTGCTGGAAATGATAGACTGGGGCGGGTTTGACGCCCTGGGCCATTTGACCTACCCCTTGCGGTACATTCAGGGGGAGCAGGGCGTTGCGGCGGACCTGGCCCCTCATGGAGAGAAAATTGACCAGACGCTGGGGGCGTTGATTCAAAAGGGCATTGCCTTGGAGGTGAACACCTCTGGCCTGCGGCAGAAGCTGGGAGAGGCCATGCCCGGCCTGGAGCTGCTCAGACGCTACCGCCGGCTGGGCGGGGAGCTGGTGACCCTGGGCTCGGACGCCCACTGCACAGAGGACCTGGGAGTCGGCATTGACCAGGGTATGGAGCTGCTGAAGGCGGCGGGGTTCACCCAGTTTTCCGTTTATGAGAAGCGGCGGCCGGTGTGGCTGCCATTGGACTGAGGGCCGCCCTATGGATATTTTATTTGATACGGAAAAGGGCCGCTTCTCTTACCGGGCGGCGGGGCTGGCTGTGCAGGAGGGCAGGCTGCTGGTTCAGCGGATGAAGGGGGACCAGGGGCTTGCCATCCCCGGGGGCCATGTGGCCTTTGGCGAGACCGCGGCGGAGTCCTTGCGCCGGGAATTTTGGGAGGAGCTGGGGCTGAACGTGGAGATTGGCGGGCTGGCTGCTGTGGGCGAGGTGTTTTTTGACTGGAACGGACCCTGCCAGCAAATCTGCCTCTACTACCGGGTCGACCTGCCGGCCGCGCCTTGGGAGGGCGTGCGCCAGGGCCTTGACGGGAATGGGCAGGTGCGGGAGGAGATGGAGTTTCTCTGGGCGCCTGTGGAGACGATTCAGCGGGGCGAGGCGGTTTTCTACCCGCCCCAGCTGGCCGGTCATCTGACCGAAAAGGGAATTCTACATTTTGTATCCAATCAGCTGAACTGAAAAGGAGAGGAACGCTACATGGCTATGGAACAGATTTTGGAGCTTTTGCAGGACGACGCCAAGCTGACCAGCCAGCAGCTGGCCGTTATGCTGAACGAGAACGAGGAGGACGTGGCAAGGGCCATTGCCCGGTATGAGCGGGAGGGGGTTATTCGGGGGTATCATGCTCTGGTCAACTGGGAGCTTACGGAGACCCAGAAGGCCTCCGCCCTGATTGAGCTGCGCATTACGCCGAAAAAGGACACCGGCTTTGACGAGATTGCCGGCCGTATTATGAATTTTCCTGAGGTGGAGAGCGTCTATCTTATGTCCGGCGGGTACGATCTGGCGGTCACAGTCACAGGGCGCACCATGCAGGACGTGGCTATGTTTGTGCAGAAACGCCTGGCCACCATTGACGGGGTTCTGTCTACGGCTACCCACTTTATGCTGACCAAGTATAAGGACGGGGGCGTGGTCTTCCACAGCGACTACGAGGAAATCGACGAGAGAGGGAGCAACCTTTGTGATTGATTATGATAAATTGGTAAACCCTGTTATCAGGCAGATCAAGCCCTCGGGCATCCGGCGTTTTTTTGACATTGCCAATGAGATGGAGGATGTGATCTCTCTCTCTGTGGGCGAGCCGGATTTTCACACCCCCTGGCACATTCGGGAGGCGGGGATCGCATCTTTGGAGAAGGGCCGCACCCGGTACACCCCCAACCGGGGCTTTATGCAGCTGCGGGAGGAGGTCTCGCGCTTTCTCTCCCGGCATTATGGGGTGGAGTATGCCCCGGAGAGCCAGGTGCTTGTCACCGTGGGGGGCTCTGAGGCCATTGACCTGTGTGTGCGCAGCCTGGTCTGTCCTGGGGACGAGGTGCTGATTCCCGAGCCCAGCTTTGTGTGCTATGTGCCCATCACCCAGGCGGCGGGGGGCGTGCCGGTGATTATTGAGACCGGGCCGGAAAACGGCTTTAAGCTGACGGCGGAGCAGCTTGAGGCGAAGATTACGGAGAAGACCAAGCTGCTGATTCTCCCCTACCCCAACAACCCCACCGGGGCTGTGATGAACCGGGAGGAGCTGCTGGCCGTGGCCCGGGTGGTGGAGCGGCACAATCTGCTTGTGCTGTCGGACGAAATATACGCGGCCCTTACCTACACCCAGGAGGGGCATGTGAGCTTTGCCTCGCTGCCGGGGATGACAGAGCGCACGGTGCTGGTGAACGGCTTCTCGAAGGCGCACTCTATGACCGGGTGGCGGCTGGGGTATGCGGCGGGGCCCCAGGAGCTGGTTAAGCTGATGACCAAGCTGCACCAGTTCGCCATTATGAGCGCCCCCACCACCAGCCAGTACGCGGCCATTGAGGCGCTGAAAAACGGCGACGAGGACATGGAATACATGCGCGGTCAGTATGACATGCGGCGGCGGCTGATTGTTGACGGGCTGAACCGGATGGGGCTGAAATGCTTTGAGCCGGAGGGGGCGTTTTATGTCTTTCCGTCGGTGCGGAGCACGGGGCTGACGTCTCAGGAATTCTGTGAGAAGCTGATTTACAGCAAGCATGTGGCGGTGGTGCCCGGGGACGCGTTTGGGGCCAGCGGCGAGGGGTTTGTGCGCATATCTTACTCCTACTCCATCAAGCACATTACGGAGGCGCTGGAGCGGATTGAGGCGTTCCTGCAAGAGCTGTAACGCGGGCAGGAAAGCCAGAGCGAAGCAGAACAGAAGTGCGCGAATTAAAAGTTTCGTCAACCTTTTCAAAGGTTGCAGAGCGCGAGACAGCGTCTCGCGACCTTGACCTTGCACTTAGGCGGCGCAGTAAACAAAGGCGCGAGGTAGAAGTCTGCCTAACCAAAGTGGTCAGAACGGGGTAAGGCTGCGCCGCCGTCGACTTGCCGCAGGCAAGTCGGATGCCGAAGGCAAGTCGCACCCAGCGAGGTCGACCAAAGGGAGACCAGCGGACTGCTTGCTGCCGGCTGAAACAGAGCGAGAGGGCCCAGCGAGCGCAGACGCGGGGTCTTGGCGGCTGCGGAAGGTTTGCGAAGCAAAGCTACTACGGCTTGCGAAGCAAGACGGCGAGCGGCTGGGCGCCGCGCTGTCCATTCAGAGGGAGGACCCTTTTAGAGAGAGGAGTGGTGAGCGATGAAGGTAAAAGCCTTTGGAAAAATCAACCTGACCCTGGACGTGGTAGGCCGCAGGCAGGACGGCTATCACCTGCTGGACACTGTTATGCAGACTGTATCAATTTGGGATGAGCTGGAAATACAGACCGGCCGGGAGAAAGGGGTCCACCTGGAATGCAACCGGGAGAGTCTGCCTTTGGACAGTAAGAACACTGTGTACCGGGCGGCAAAATTTTTTATGGAGGACCAGGGGCTGGAAAACGAGAGCCTGTCCATCTACATCCACAAATTCATTCCCAGCCGTTCGGGCATGGGCGGGGGCAGCGCGGACGCGGCGGCTGTGCTGCGGGGTCTGAACGAGCTGTATGACGCGAGGCTCTCTCAGGAGAAGCTGATGGAGCTGGGGGCCAAGGTGGGCGCGGACGTGCCCTTTTGCGTAGGCGGCGGCGCGGCCCGCTGCACCGGCACCGGCACCCAGGTGGCCCCTGCGCCGATGATGCCCAGCTGCTGGCTGGTGGTGTGCAAGCCGCCCGCCGGCATGAGCACCCCCCGGGCCTACGCGCTGCTGGACCAGTACCCTCTTTCCAGTACCCAGGCCACGCCGCGGATGATGGACGCGCTGAACGCGGGCAATCTGCGGCGGGTGGCAAAGGGGCTGGCCAACCGGTTTGACGAGACCATCCGCATGAACCAGGTGCGGGGCGTTAAGCGGGGGCTGATGGAGGCCGGGGCCATGGGGGCCATGATGACGGGAAGCGGCTCGGGGGTTTACGGTATTTTTGAGGCGGAGCAGCAGGCGCGGTCCGCCATGCGGCAGATGGAAGGGTATGGCAAGGTGTTTTTGGTGCGGCCCTGCACGGGGGTGTGACGAAAGCGCCCAGCGCGGGCGAAAGGTCAGGGCGAAGAAGAAGCACAAGGGGCGCGAATCAAAAGTTTCGTCAACCTTTTCAAAGGTTGCAGAGGTTTGGGGACAGAGTCCCCAAGGTCTTGACCTTGACCTTAGGCGGCGCAGTAAGCAAAGGTGCGAGGTAGTAGTTTTCTCTCATCACCAAGTAGTGAACGGGGCAGGGCTGCGCCGCCGTCCCTAGCGAGGTCGACCAAAGGGAGACCAGCGGACTGCTTGCTGCCGTCAGCCTTAGACGTAGACCCTTTTTGATCCTCCTTCACGAAAACCCCAAACGACCAGGAAAAAACAGCTTTTGCTTCAACCATCTGTTTGCAGCCAGTTGGGATAGAACGAAGGCCCAGCGAGCGCAGACGCGGGGTCTTCGCGGCTGCGGAAGATTTGCGAAGCAAAGCTTCTTCCCCTTGCGGAGCAAGGGGGCGAGCGGCTGGTTTGCGGGCGGTGCATTCAGAGGGCGGGCCTTGCGGTTGCGACTGTAGTGGACGTTGGAAGTTTTGTATATGGGGCGTGCTTTTGATATTGCCCCTTGGGTAAGTCGCGGCGTCTCTCAAGCACCCTGTGGCAACGCACTGTTTGACCGCAGTACGGAGATGTGTCGGGGTAGCGGATACGTCTGTTATTCGATGGGAAGGAATACTCTCTATGTGAAACGTCCCAGTGGGGCGTTTCAGTCCTTTCTTGTGCTGTTTGAAGGGGTTGGGCCGCTTACGGTGATACAAGCTCTATGGAAGATGGTTCCGTAATGCTTTAAGCACTTTCGACCGTGTGACGGAGCGAAATTTTTCATGCTTTGAGGACGCACAGTCGAAATGCAGTGTGCTGTTTCAGGTGATGCTCAGGGAAAGAGGAACTGGCAGGCTGTGCCTGTCAATACCGCCGCTACATACAGTGTGGCGGCAATGCTCAGGTTCTCCTTCCAGTTTCGGTTTACCTGGAAAAGTACGGCCAGGCCCATGCCCGCCCCTGTACATAACCCCGCTACCGCTGACCCAAAGGACAAGGAACCGGCTAAATACAGCTCTGTCAGCAGAACCGAGGCCGCGCAGTTGGGAATGAACCCGAGCAACGCCGCCAGCAGCGGCTGGAATGCGCTGCCTGTCAGCAGCAGGCGGGAGATGCGCTCTTGCCCTACTGCGGCAATGGCCAGGCTCAACGTCAGGTTCACTGCCAGGATAAAGCCGAATACCCTGCCGGTATGCCTTAGCGCTGAGCGGAACAGACCCTGCTCCTCACAGCCGCAATCCTCGCACAGCTCGTGGAAGGGCTGGGGCGGAGAGGATTTGAGCCAGCGGAAGACCACCAGGTCGGCCAGAAGGCCGGTAAGTGTTCCGGCAATCAGCTTGACCCCCAGCAGCCGCAGCAGCACGCCCCCTGTCTGGGGTTGGCTAAGCAGCATGGGCAGCGCCTCGTCAGAGGTGGCCATGAAGACTGCCAGCAGAGTGCCGGGGGTGATCAGCCGCCCGGCGTAGAAATTGGCCGCAGCCACAGAGCAGCCGCACTGGGGCACACAGCCCAGCACCGCGCCTCCCAGAGGGCCAAAGGGGCCCAGCCGGGAGAGGGCTCCGGCTATGCGGCTGCCGGCCCGGTGCTCGAGGAATTCTATCAGCAGATAGGCTCCCAGGAGGAAGGGGAGGGTTTTGAGAGAGTCAAAAAGGGCGTCGAGTAGTAGGTCAAGCATGGGAGTGCTCCTTTCTGTAGGGGGCTCGGGATTGCGGCGTCAGCCTGGGGGGGGGGACGAGGTATTCTATGGCAGATGGGTTCCTAAAAGGATGGGTAGGGGCTTGGGTGTGTCGAAAAGGGCGTTGAGCAGGAGGTCGAGCATGGGAGTGCTTCCTTCTGTAGAGGAATCTGGGTATGCGGCTGTCCGCATAGAATCTGCTTGAAAACTCCGGAACCTGCCAGTTTTGACCAAAACGGTGCTTCCAGCGTCAAAAATCTCATTTTTCTCTTGAAATCACTTGTCCCTGGCCCAAAATCCAGCATTTTCCCCGATTTTAGGACAGAGTCCAGGGCTCGAAAAATCTATTGACAGATGGGCTCCCAGAAGGTGGGGTG
>NZ_JBQISV010000009.1:0-44752 GCF_056800975.1 Acutalibacter sp. | reverse complement strand
CTTTCTGCGTCAAAAATCCTCGAAAGGCGGCAAGCCTTTCTTGCGGTTTTTTCCTTGAAAGCCCTCGTTTTGGGACAAAAATCCGACATTTCTCCGGTTTTAAAACAGACTCTAGGGCCGGCGGACCGGAGTCCCTGATTTTTCGCATCGAGAAGGAAAACGCCCGCACCCCTCAGGGCAGCCGCTATGAGGTGTGGGTGCCCATTCAAAAGGCTGCCCCACAGGAATAAGGGAATCAAACACAGAAAACGGAGGAACCCAAAATGGAAAAAATCATTGAAACCGCTCAGCTGGAAGCCTTTGAGAAGGACTTTGCCGCCGACCCCGCCAAGCGGGTGGCCCAGCTGGCCGTCACCGCAAACGGGGTCAACAAGTCCGCTGCCGACCCCCATGTCCAGCGGGAGGACCGGCATCTGTTCTCCGTCCAGCTGGAAACCGGCAAGATTACCAACCAAAAGAGCTCGGGCCGGTGCTGGATGTTCGCCGCCCTGAACACCATGCGGGTGGATATTATGCGCAAGCTGAACCTGGACACCTTTGAGCTCAGCCAGAACTACACCCTGTTCTACGACAAGCTGGAAAAGTCCAACTACTTTTTAGAGAGCATTCTGGATACCCTGGACGAGCCCACCAACGGCCGGGTGATCGCCCACCTGCTCAGCGCCCCCCTCAACGACGGCGGCCAGTGGGATATGCTGTGCAATCTGGTGGAGAAATACGGCGTGGCGCCCAAGGAGGCCATGCCCGAGACCGCCTGCTCCTCCGCCACCTGGGAGGTCACCGGCTACATGACCCGCAAGCTCCGGGAGTTCGCCTGCACCTTGCGGGAGGGTCACGCTGCCGGCAAAACCGTAGAGCAGCTCCGCCAGCAGAAGGAGGCCATGCTGGGCAGCATCTACAACATGCTGTGCATTGCCCTGGGCGCCCCGCCCAAAACCTTCACCTTTGAGGCCCGGGACAAGGACAAGAAATTCATCCGGGAGACCGGCCTCACCGGCAAAAGCTTCTTCGAGAAATATGTGGGCTGGAACATGTCCGACTATGTGAGCCTCATCAACGCCCCCACTGCCGACAAGCCCTATCACAGAACCTTTACCGTGAAGCTGCTGGGCAATATTGTAGAGGGCCGTCCCGTCAAATACCTGAACCTGCCCATTGAGGACCTGAAGGCCGCAGCCATCCGCCAGCTGCAAGACGGCAGTCCTGTGTGGTTTGGCTGCGACGTAGGCAAGTGCTCCGCCCGGGACAGCGGCATTATGGACCTGAACGTGCTGCGGCCCGACCAGCTGTTTGGCACAGAGTTCGGCATGACCAAGGCCCAGCGCCTGGACTACGGCGACAGCCTGATGACCCACGCCATGGTGTTCCAGGGGGTAAACCTGAACGAGGACGGCCAGCCCACCCGCTGGCGGGTAGAGAACAGCTGGGGCAAAGAGGCCGGCAGCGAGGGCTACTATGTGATGAGCGACGACTGGTTCACCGAGTACACCTACCAGGTGGTGGTACATAAAAAGTACCTTACCGAAGCCCAGCGGGCTGAGCTGGACCAGGCCCCCATCGCCCTGGAGCCCTGGGACCCCATGGGCTCATTGGCGTAAGGAGGGGCTTCCTATGGCCGACCTGTACGACTACCCCGACATCTATGACGAACGCTTTACCGACAGGGCCAATCAGGCATATAAAGAGCATTATCGAAAGCTGTTCGCCGGCAAAGCGGTCCACAGCATTCTGGACTGCAGCTTTGGCACCGGCAATCTGACCTTCCCCCTGGCAGAGCTGGGCTACCAGATCGCCGGGTCAGACCTGAACGAGGGTATGCTGAAAAAGGCCGGGGAGAAGGCAGCGGCAAAGGGCTTCCAGGTTCCGCTTATGCCCTGCGACTTCCGGGGGCTGTCCGCCCGCTTTGACTGCCGGTTTGACTGCGTGATGAGCACCGGCAATGCCCTGGCCCATGTGGACAATGAAGACGTGGTGAAAACCCTGCATGAGATGGACCGGTGCCTGAAGCCCGGCGGCTACCTTTATTTCGACAGCCGGAACTGGGAGATGGCCCAAAAGAACGGGCAGCGGTTTATCATCCCTCAGCCCTTCTATCAGCAGGACGGGACCAGAATCGGCAATGTTCAGGTGTGGGACTATCATGAGGACGGAACCATCACCATAAACATTTTCCACAGCTACGAAAAGGATGGCAAAATTTTCAAAACAAATCAGTTCCAGGAGCATCTTCATCCCTTTTCCCTCCGTCTGGTCAAGGATGAGCTGGAAGGGATGGGCTATACACAATTTGAAATCAAGCCCTGCCCCTGGTTTGAAGACAAACCCTTTTCCGAGATTGGCTGGTATTGCCTGATGGCCCAAAAGCCTTACTGAAAAATATAGCGAAGAAGACGGCAGGCCCCCTGAAAAGCGTTTGAAAAGGATGCGTCAGCATTTTCAAAACACTTGCTATGGCCCGCCGTCTTCCCTTTTGTCCTGATCCTTTATGCAGAGGTGAGCTTATGAAAATGACCGTTTCTGAAATCGCAGAGCTCTCCGGCGGCAGGCTGCTCTCCGGCGACGGCTCTGCCCTGGTAACCGGCTTTGTCACCGACAGCCGCAAGGCCTGCCCCGGGGCCATGTTCGTGCCCATCCGGGGCGAGAACGTGGACGGCCACCGGTTCATCCCCAACGCCCTTGCCGCCGGAGCCGCCAGCTTTACCGACCACCCGGTGGAGGCCCGCGGCCCCCTGGTGCTGGTAGAGGACTGCCGCGCCGCCCTGCAAAAGGTAGGCGAAGCCTACCGGGCGCGGTTCACCCTGCCCATTGTGGGCATTACCGGCAGCGTGGGCAAAACCACCGCCAAGGAGATGACCGCTCTGGGGCTGACCGCCAGCCGCCGGGTGTGGCGCACCCCTGGCAACGCCAACAGTCAGGTGGGGGTGCCCATCACCGTGTGTGGCATCGAGCCGGAGCACACAGCCGCTGTCATTGAAATGGGGGTGAGTATGCCCGGCGAAATGGCCCGCATTGCCCGGGTGGTAAAGCCCACCTGCGGGGTGGTCACCACCATCGGCACGTCCCATCTGGAGTTCATGGGAACCCGTGAGAACATCCTGGCGGAGAAGGCCCGCATGGCCGATTACCTCCCAGAGGGAGCCCCCCTGTTTGTCAACGGCGACAACGACCTGCTGTCCGGCTTCACCTCCGGCTCCTACCGGGTGGTGACCTTCGGCCTCTCCCCGCACTGCCAGTGGCGGGCCAAAGAGGTGGCTGAGGGCAAAGACTCCCTGACCTTCACCTGCTGCTCCCCAGAGGGCCAGGAGCAGACCGTCTCCCTGCCTGTGCTGGGAGAGCACAATGTGCGCAACGCCCTGGCCGCTATGGCAGTGGGCAGCTGGCTGGGCCAGCCTCTGGCGGATACCGCCCGGGTCCTTGCCAGCTACGAGCCGCCTGCCATGCGCCAGCAAATCAAAGAGGCAGGGGGCGTCGCCATCATCGACGACACCTACAACGCCAGCCCCGACTCCATGGAGTCCGCCCTCAATGTGCTGGCGGACCGGCCCGAGACCGGGAGAAAAATCGCCGTGCTGGCCGGTATGCGGGAGCTGGGCAGCTACGAGCAGGCCGGCCACCAAAGCACCGGGGCCTATGCCCGAAAAAAAGCAGTGGAGCTGCTGGCCATAGGAGAATTAGGCCGGCTGATCGCCCAGGGCTACGGGGACAAGGCAGTGTGCGTAAAAGACAACGCCGAGGCCGCGGCCTGGCTGCTCCACAGGCTCCGCCCCGGCGACGCCGTGCTGGTGAAGGGCTCCCGGGGCATGAAGACCGAGGAGGTTGTCAACGCTCTGCTGTCTGGCCTGGGAGAGTAAGATTCCCGCTCTCCCGTGGTGAGAGATGATTCCAAGGAAAACAGAAAGAGGGGAAACGACTATGCTGAGAGAACTCAACCAAAGCAACTACAAAAATTACCTGGACTGGGCCTACAGCCTGGCCCTGGACATGACCCGTTCCGGCTATCCCACCTATGCTGACGGCCTGAAGACCCGGGCCGAGTTCGACGAGATCGCCGCCCTGGCCCATGAGAGGGAGCACGAAGGGGCCCTGCTCTTTGAGGACAACGGCAAGACCCTGGGCTATATCCACTACTTTGCCCTGCCCGAGGACAAATATCTGGATACCCGGGCCTTCTGCACCGAGGACAAGACCGAGCAGGCCATGGACGAGCTGATTGCCTACCTGGGTCAGAAGTACCCGGGCTTTACCATGCACTTCGGCTTTTCCGACCAGAACACCCGGGCGGTCAACCACCTGGTCGAGCTGGGCTGGCCCCTGAGTGAGGAGAGCCTGGTGGGCGTGATGAGGTTTGAGGAATACGAGCCAAAGCCCGAGAGCGCGAAGCACGTCCCCATCACAGAAGAAAATTTTGACCGCTTCGCCGCCATCCACGCCCAATGGGACGGGAAAATGTACTGGGACAACGCCCATCTCCGGGAAGCTCTGGACCGCTGGCACTTATACCTGCTGGAACGGGACGGCCGGGATGTGGCGGTCATCTACTTCGTCTATGTAGACGGGATGCTGGAAATCTTCGGCCTGGACTATGCAGACGGCAGGTTTGCCCCCCAGGCGGTCCGGGCGCTGCTGCTCCGTGCGCTGAACCAGGGCAAGGCAGACGGGATGGAGAGCTTCTACTACTTCCACGACAGAGACGAGGAGCCCATTGTGAAGGAGCTGGGCGTCCGCTCCCTGGGCCGTTATGTGATGTACAGCCGCGCCATCTAAGCCCCCCAACGCGGGCAAAAAACCCAAAGCGAAAGAAAACCAAAAGAGCGCGAACCAAAAGTTTCGTCCACCTTTACAAAGGTGGCAGAGGTTTGGGGACAGAGTCCCCAAGGTCTTGACCTTGACCTTAAAACGGCGGCGCAGTAAGCAAAGCCGCGAGGTACGAGTTTGCTCCCTCGACCAAGTTCGGGCCGGGGTAAGACTGCGCCGCCGTCGACTTGCCGAAGGCAAGTCGGAGCGAGGTCGACCGCAGGAAGACCAGCGGCCCTCTCGCTGCCGTCTCAAACAGAACGAAAAGCCCAACCACCGCAGGGAGACCAGCGGCCTCCTCACTGTCGCCTCAAACAAGACGAAAAGCCAACCGCCGCAGGAAGCCCAGAGTCCCTCTCGCTGCCGTCTCAAACAGAACGAAAACCCCAACAACCGCAGAGAAACCCGCGTCCCCCCAAAAAAAGCAAAAAAACACACTCCCCAAACCCACCCCACCCCAAAGCAACACCCCATCACCCCAAAGGAGGATTCCCCCATGAACCAAGCAACCATCATCCAGGCCATCCGCACCGGCGGCACAGCCCTGGGCATCGAGCTGGGCTCCACCCGCATCAAGGCCACCCTGGCCGGCCCCGGCTGCCAGCCCATTGCCAGCGGCGCCTTTGACTGGGAAAACCACCAGGAAAACGGCCTGTGGAGCTACCGCCTGGAAGACGTCTGGACCGGCATTCAGACCGCCTGCCAGAGACTGGCCAAAGAGGTAAAGGAAACATACGGCGAGGAGCTCACCACCCTGGGGGCAGTGGGCGTCTCCGCCATGATGCACGGCTACCTGCCCTTTGACAAGGAGGGCCGGCAGCTGTGCCCCTTCCGCACCTGGCGCAATACTGTCACCGAGGCCGAGGCCGCTGAGCTGACCGCACTGTTCGGCTTCAACATCCCCCAGCGATGGAGCATCGCCCACCTCTACCGGGCCATCCGTCTGAAGGAGGACCATGTACAGCAGCTGGACTACCTGACCACCCTGGCCGGGTACGTCCACTGGCAGCTCACTGGCGAAAAGGTCCTGGGCGTTGGCGACGCGGCAGGCATGTTCCCCATTGACAGCCAGACCCTGGACTTTGACAAAAATATGCTGGCCCAATTCGACAGGCTGGTCCAGGACCAGGCCCTGCCCTGGAAGCTCCGGGAGGTCCTGCCCCAGGTGCTCCCCGCCGGAGCCCCTGCCGGCGCCCTCACCCCGGCAGGGGCCAAGCTGCTGGACCCCACCGGCGTTCTGCAGCCCGGGGCCCTGCTCTGCCCCCCTGAGGGCGACGCGGGCACCGGCATGACCGCCACCAACAGCGTGGCCCCCCGCACCGGGAACGTGTCCGCAGGCACCAGCATTTTCGCCATGGTGGTGCTGGAGCGTCCCCTTTCCAAAGTCTACCCTGAGCTGGACCTGGTAGCCACCCCCACCGGCCGACCTGTGGCCATGGTCCACTGCAATACCTGCACCTCTGACCTGGACGCCTGGGTGGAGGTCTTCGCCCAGCTGCTGGGCCGGGCCGGGGCCTCTCTGAGCAAGGGGCAGCTGTACGACCTGCTGTATCAGGCAGCGTTGGAGGGCCCCCCGGACTGCGGCGGCGTGGTAAGCTATAACTGCTATGCCGGCGAGCCGGTCATCGGCCTGAGCCAGGGCCGGCCCCTGCTCACCCGGGTCCCCGGCCAGGCGCTGGGACTGGGCGGCTTTATGCGGGCCCAGCTCTACGCGGCCATGGCCCCCCTGAAAATCGGCATGGACTTGCTGCTGAAGGAGGAGAACGCTGCCCTTGACCAGCTTCTGGGCCACGGGGGACTGTTCAAGACCCCTGTGGTGGGGCAGCGGCTGATGGCCGGGGCCCTGGGCGTGCCGGTGTCCGTGATGGAGACCGCCGGCGAGGGCGGGCCCTGGGGTATGGCAGTGCTGGCTATGTTCGCCAAGGCCTGCCAGAAGACCCCCGGGCTGGACCTGGAGAGCTATCTGGCAGAGCAGGTGTTTGCCGGGGCAAAGGGCAGCTGCGCCCAGCCCCAGCCCCAGGACACCGAGGGCTTTGCAGCCTTCCTCCGCCGCTACCGGGCCGCGCTGCCGGTGGAGCGTCTGGCCGGGGACACAGAGCTGTAAACCCAATATCACCAATCATGTACAGCATCCCGCCCTCGTGTCAAGCAAGGGCGGGCCGGCGAGTGTCCGTTCCGAGGCGTTTTTCGTGTTCCCCCGCCCTACGGGCGGGGGAACACAGAGATAATCATCTGTGGTTTAGACACTCCCGGCGGGCCAGGCGGGCTTGACAAGCTCCGCCTGTTTGTGGTATAGTCTTTCCGTTCCCCAAATCGAAAGGAGTGATGTGTTATGAAAAACATCCTGGTACGCAAGAGGCTGACGATTCGATGGGAGGAATGGCATGACAAATCTGACCGAATGGGGCTTTCCCCAAGAGCTTTTAGACCAAGTAAACCAACCTGAAAACGCCCTGCCCGCCCGGGTCACCGCGGTGTGGAAGGAGCGGTTTCAGCTGATAACCCAGCAGGGCGAGCAGTATGCCCGGCTGAAGACCAAGGAATTCTTTTTTGAGGCCGGCAGGTCCTTTCCCACCACAGGGGACTATGTGCTGGCCCTGCCTGCCCCGGGAGACTGGCAGCTGGTGGAGACCCTGCCCCGCAAAAGCTTTTTCTCCCGGCTGGACGGCTGGCGCGGCGTCGAGCAGGCTGTGGCGGCAAACATGGACCTGGCCGTGGCAGTGCAGTCCTTAAACGAGGACTTCAGCCCCAAGCGGCTGGAACGCTACCTCACCCTGGCCTGGAACTCCGGAGCCAGACCCCTGGTGGCGCTCACCAAGGCCGACCTGCCCGGGGACCACAGCGAAAAGCTGGCCGCAGCCCAAGAGACTGCGGGAGGAGACGTGCCGGTTCTGGCCGTAAGCGCGAAAACCGGCGCCGGCATGGACCAGCTGCAGGCCTGCCTGGCCCCTGGGCGGACAGCGGCGTTTCTGGGCTCCTCCGGGGTGGGCAAGTCCAGCCTGGTCAACCGGCTGGCCGGGGAGGAGGTCATGTCCACCAGCGGCGTCCGGGAGCGGGACGGCAAGGGGCGGCACACCACCACCCACCGGCAGCTGCTGCGGCTGGCCTCCGGGCTGCTGGTCATCGACACCCCCGGTATGCGGGAGCTGGGCATGTGGGACGCAGCCGAGGGCCTGTCAGCGGCTTTCCCGGATGTGGAGCAGTATTTCGGCCAGTGCCGCTTTCGGGACTGCAAGCACGAAAACGAGCCCGGCTGCGCCATACAGGCGGCGATTGAGAGGGGCGAGCTCTCCCAAGACCGCTGGAAAAGCTACTGCCAGCTGGCGGGGGAGTCCCGGGCCAGCCAGCGGATGAAATGGGGCCAGCAGAGCCGTTCTGTGTCCAAAAACCGGCGGCAGGGGGAGAAATACCGGAAAAATTTCTCCGGCAAGGCTTGACATCCGGCTGCGGCAGGCGTATAATAGGTATAATATACCAAACCGAATAAAACAGAATTGCTGTGACGAAGACAGCGGGGCGCAATCCTCTTTCAGAGAGCCGGCGGCAGGTGCAAGCCGGCAGGGAGAGCGCCGGAGGCGCGGGAGGCAGGCTCCCGCCGCTGCTTCCGCTTATCTCTTCCGAGCTGAGGGTCCGAAGCCGCGCCGCGGTGGTAGACGCCCTCCGTGTACGCCGCGTTAGGGCGCAGGGCTTGTTAGAGCCTGGAAGTGGGCGCTGGGCAGGAAATGGCACAGCGCAAAATGAGTGGTACCGCGGAGCCAATCCGTCTCATGGGAGTATTTCCCGTGAGACGGATTTTTATTTTTTAAGAGAGAGGAGCTGAGCCTATGACCGCCTACGAGCTGACTGTAAAGGCCAACCGCTTCCTGATTCAGGACGGCCAGCTGACCTTGTCCCAGAAGCTCTATATTGTCCGCCGCCTGCTGGAAGCCCGTACCCCGCCGGAGGAGGCGGAGCGCTTCTACCGGGGCGTCCGCTGCCCGGGCAATGTAGACCGGGAGGGGCGGCGGATGTACCCGGCCTACTTCATTCCCCCGTACCATGGGGGCAAAAAATACAAAAGCCTCCTGAACCAGACCCCGAAGACCCAGATATTCTCCGCCAATCTCTACGAGCTGGAAATCCTCCGCCTGCTGTGCCTGCTGGCTCCCGACCGGCCCCAGGTGGAGGAGCTGCGGGAGGGCAGCCTTGCCCGGCTGAAGACCACCTGCTTTGGCTGCGAGGACGACGGGGTAGGGGAGTGCTTTGACGCCTCCCTGGCGGTCCTGCGGTTTCTGGTCGTGGCCGCGCCGGAGGAGACAGCCTGGCTCAAGGGTCGGCTGGACAATTTCCAGCGGCATTACAGCGAGAAAAAGCGTCCCTGGTTCTGCCTGTGGTACTTCTGGCTGTGCCTCTCCGAGCTGCCCTTTGACCTGGCAAAGCCCTACACCGACCCATACCTGCCCGAAATGCTGAAATGGCTGAAGCACAAGGGCATGGTCATGCACAGCGAGCACGACGTCACCGTGCACCCCATGCTCATGTACATGCTGCGCAACAATGTGTGCCGCTACCCGGCGTACGCCCACATCCAGGGCCGCAAGCCCTATATCCGGGAGAAGGATGGTAGGATCTGCTTTGATATGGCTGTGGGGGATTGAGGGGAGGCTTGTGGTGGGATTTTCATTTTCTTTGAAAATGAAAATGAAGGGCGTTTGTATGTTTTGGCCTCCGGCGGCTTAGGGCTTCGCCCTAAGGACCCACCAGGGGCGCTGCCCCTGGACCCTGCCAGAGGGGCAAGCCCCTCTGGACTCCATATCCGCGCTTCTGAGTGTTGCTGTCAGGAATGCTTTCGGCCCGCGTTTCGGCCTTCTGCTATATTTTTCGTGTTGCTGTCCATACTACATTTTAGTGACTATACATACCAAAAGGGGGACGACCCAATGGAAAAAACCGATTTGAAAACCCAGCTGGCCGAGGTGGCCCAGCGCATCCGCACCATGCGGGAGATTACCGGCCTCTCAGAGGAGGAAATGGCCAGGTGCACCGGCGTCAGCCGGGAGGAGTACCGCCGCTGCGAGGAGGGGGGCCAGGACTTCAGCTTTACCTTTATCTACAAATGCGCCAAACGCTTTGGCGTGGACCCCACGGACCTGATCCGGGGGGTCAGCCCCACCCTGTCCACCTACACCATTGTCCGCCACGGGGACGGCCTGCCTATTACCCGGCGGCATGGGTTCAAATACCTCAATCTGGCCCCCCTGTTCAAGGACAAAACCGCCGAGCCCTTTTTTGTCACCATGCCCTACAGCGAGGCCGAGCAGCACACGGCCATCAAGCTGGCCAGCCACGCGGGGCAGGAGTTCGACATTGTGATAAAGGGCGCCATGAAGGCCCAAATCGGCTCCCATATCGAGGTGCTCTACGAGGGGGACTCCATCTACTACAACTCCGGCGCCCCCCACGGCATGATCGCCACCGGCGGCCAGGACTGCCAGCTGTACGCCATGGTCATGAAGGGCTCAGAGGACCTGCCTCCCCAGCAGGACAAATTCCAGACCCTCATTGACCGCAAGCTGGCCCGCAAGCCCCGAGAGAGCGTCTCCGACCCCTTTATCGACACCTTTCTGGATGAGAACGGCATCCTCAAGGAGATCCAGTTCAAAAACCAGGAGAATTTCAACTTTGCCTTTGACGTGGTGGACGAAATCGCCCGCCGCACCCCGGAGAAGCTGGCCATGCTCCATGTGGACCGTGAGAAGCGCGAGCGCCGGTTCACCTTCTCCGATATCAGCCGCCTCTCAAGCCAAACCGCCAACTACCTGGAGTCCCTGGGCATCCGCCGGGGAGACAAGGTGCTGGTGGTGCTCAAGCGCCACTACCAGTTCTGGTATGTGATCACCGCCCTGCACAAAATGGGCGCGGTGGTCATCCCCGCCACCAATCAGCTCATGGAGCACGACTTCGACTACCGCTTCAAAGCCGCAGGGGTCAAGGCCATTGTCTGCACTGCCGATGGCGAAACCGCCCAAGAGGCGGACCGGGCCGCTCAAACCTGCCCCGGCGTGCAGGTCAAAATTCTGGTGGGCAGCAGCTCCAAGGCCCAAAGCATGGGCTGGCACGACTTTGACCAGGAGCTGCCCGCCCACTCCGCTGTGTACGAGCGCAGGCCCGACTCCCCCTGCGGCAGCGACCCCATGCTGATGTATTTCACCTCCGGCACCACCGGCTACCCGAAAATCGCCATGCACAGCTACCAGTACGCCCTGGGCCACTATATCACTGCCCGCTACTGGCACAATGTCAACCCCGACGGCCTGCACTTCACCATTTCAGACACCGGCTGGGGCAAGGCCATGTGGGGCAAATACTATGGTCAGTGGATGTGCGAGGCCGCCATCTTCACCTATGACTTTGACCGGTTCGACGCCCACGACATTCTGCCCATGTTCGCCCAATACCACATCACCACCTTCTGCGCCCCGCCCACCATGTACCGGTTCTTCATCAAGGAGGACCTGTCAAAATACGACCTCTCCGGCATCGAATACTCCACCACCGCCGGCGAGGCCCTGAACCCGGAGGTCTACGAGCAGTGGAAGCGGGCCACCGGCCTGATGCTCATGGAGGGCTTCGGTCAAACCGAGACCACCTGCGTCATCTACAACCCAGTGGGCGCCATCCCCAAGGTGGGGTCCATGGGCGTGCCCAGCCCCCTGTATGATGTGGACGTGGTGCTCCCCAACGGCAAGTCCGCCCCAGTGGGCGAAACCGGAGAAATCGTCATCCGCACCGATAAAAAGGTTCCCTGCGGGCTGTTCACCGGCTACTATCAGGACCCGCGCCAGACCCAGGAGGCCTGGCACGACGGCCTCTACCACACCGGCGACACGGCCTGGCGGGACGAGGACGGCTACTTCTGGTATGTGGGCCGCACCGACGACGTAATCAAGTCCTCCGGCTACCGCATCGGCCCCTTTGAGATCGAGAGCGTGATTATGGAGCTGCCCTATGTGCTGGAGTGCGCTGTCACCGCCGCCCCAGACCCGGTGCGGGGCCAGGTGGTCAAGGCCGACATTGTGCTGACCCGGGGCACAACGCCCAGCGACGAGCTGAAAAAAGAGATTCAGACCTATGTAAAAAAGCACACCGCGCCCTATAAGTACCCCCGCATTGTAGAGTTCCGGGAGGACCTGCCCAAAACCATCAGCGGCAAAATCCGGCGGGTGGAGCTGCGGGGGGAGAACAAGTAACCCCCGCCGCAAACCTTGACAAAGGACCCGGACGGGAGTATAATAAGCATAAAAGGGATACCGGCTGTGTGACGGTTAGCGTCCCTCGATAGTAACCAGAAAAGTCAGGTTAACCGCTCGGGTCGCGTCCGGGCGGTTAACGCGCTTTTAGGGACAAAACGAACACACAAAATAGCGCTGCAAGTATGTAAATCAGAATACGCGCTATTACTTTCCCCATTCGCCTCACCTCCTTTCGGAGGGAGTTGCTAACCGCCGCAGCCGGTATCCAGCTTTATTGTACTCCCTTTGGCATATTGTGTCAACCACACATGGAACATATACCAATGCGAAAGGAATGCCATTATGATAACCAACGCCTTTGACCCCAACTCCCCCGCCATCATACAGCTCCGCCCTGCGGAGGACCGTTTGAAATGCGATGCCTGCATCGTCACCTTTTCTGACATAATCGAACAGTATGTGCTCAACCACTACCCCTGCCGGGAGTTTGCCCAGGAGCGAAACGCCTGCGGGCCCACGCCTGTCTATTCCCTGGAATACAAGGGGCGCACACTTGCCTTTTATAAAACGCTGATCGGAGCCCCGGCGGCGGTGGGCCTGCTGGAAGGCGTGGCCATGCTGGTGGATACGAAAAAGTTCGTGGTGTTCGGCGGGGCGGGCTGTCTCGACAGGGAAATCGCCCACGGCAGGGTGATGGTCCCCCACCGGGCCTACCGGGACGAGGGAACCTCCTGCCATTACGCGGCCCCGGCGGATTACATCGGCCTCCCCCATGCTGGCGTTGTGGCGGAGTTCCTGGCGGACCGGGGCATCCCATATGTGACCGGCGGCACCTGGACCACCGACGCTTTCTACCGGGAAACAGAAACGAACTTTCAGAGGCGCAAGGCCGAGGGGTGCGTCTCCGTGGAAATGGAGTGCGCTGCCTTGCAGGCCATGTGCGATTTCCGGGGCTATGAGCTGTATTACTTTCTCACCAGCGGCGACCTGCTGGACGCCCCCCAGTGGGACCCCCGTTTGGAGGGGGACAGCCTCGCCGGCACGCAGCACGATATGACCCATTTTGACTTGGCAGCGGAGCTGGCCTGTTTTATCTCCGCACAACCGGCCCATCATACATAAATAGCATAGGGAGGCGATACCCATGGAGTACCAGCTGAAAAACGGCGAGACGCTCACCCTGCGCCCGCCTACTGTGGAGGACGCGGCGGAGCTGCTCCAAATCATCGCCGCGGCGGATACCCAAACCCGGTTTCTGGCCCGGAACCCCGGCGAGCTGAGCTTCACAGTGGAGCAGGAGGCGGAGATGATCCGCACCATGCAGAGCAACCCGAACCACCAGTGGTTTGTGGCAGAGTACCAGGGCAAACTGGTGGGGAACTGCTCGGCAGGGCTGGTCAGCGCCGGCCAGCGGTTCCGGCACAGGGCAGGGGTGGCCTTTGCGCTGCTGCAAGAGTATTGGGGCCTGGGCATTGGGGGCAAAATGATGGAGCACTGCCTTGCCTGGTGCCGGGAGCACAACTGCCGGCAGGTGGAGCTGGACGTGGTGGCCGGAAACAACCGGGCCCTGAGCATGTACAAAAGCTTCGGTTTTCAGTCCTGGGGCGCCAAGCCCCAGGCTCTCCGGTATCCCGACGGCAGCTGCGCCGACGAATACTATATGGTAAAATTTCTTTGAAGGAGTGACAGCTATGTTAAAAGGTATCCGCAACAGTCTGGTGCTCACCTCTGTTCTCTACGCGGCCTTGGGCGTGGTGCTGATGATCTTCCCCGGCACAGCCCTGCGGCTGGCCTGCACGCTCATCGGCCTGGTCACCTTGGGCTATGGGCTCACCCGGGTGCTGAGCTGGCGGCGGCTCTCCCAGGAGACCGGCGGCTACAGCCAGCGTTTCGACCTGTTCCTGGGTGTGGTACTGGGCCTGCTGGGCCTCTTCCTGCTGGTAACGCCCCAGGTGCTGGTGTCCATCATCCCCGTGGCGCTGGGGCTGTATGTGCTGGTAGACAGCGTGTCGGCAGGAAAGCGGGCATTGGATATGAAAGCCCTGGGCTACCAAAGGTGGTGGGCCGCCCTGGCGGCAGCGTTGGTGCTGGCGGCGTTCGGGGCGGTCATGGTGCTGCGGCCCTTCCAGACAGTGGAGAGCCTGGTGGTGTTTATTGGGGTGGGCTTTGTGTTCGACGGGGTCTCGACCCTGGCCGGCACCCTGGCCGCAGACCGTGCCTACCGGGACAAATAAACAGAGCGGCCCCCCCCCAAGCCCAAAGTCACAAAAAGGCGGTCCGCCGGCCTTGCGCAATGCGCAGGTCAGCGGCCCGCCTTTTCCTGTTCCGGCTCCTCCTCCTTCTTACAGAACAGCTCCCTGACCCCAATCACCAGAATAAACGCCCCAAACAGCCGCCGCAGCAGCGAGGCGTCCAGCCCGCCCGCCAGCAGCGAGGCCGCAACGCAGGCCGGCACGCCTCCCACCCCGCACCAGAATACCGCCCGCCCCTCCACCAGCCCGTTTTTGATATGCCCCCAAAGGGCCGGCCCGGCACAGCAAATAAAGTAGACCAGGTTCAGGCCTCCGGCCCGCAGCTGGTCCATGTGCTGGGCCATGGTCAGCCACAGCAGCAAAAGGGTGCCGCCCCCCACTCCAAACCCAGAGAGCACCCCAGTCAAAAAGCCCACCGCCAACCCTGAAATTGCCTCCATACAAGCCTCCTCACCCCAGCAGCAGGGCCCGCAGCCCGCCGTAGATAATCAACAGTCCAAAGCCCCTGCGCAGCCACACCAAGGGCACCCGCTTGAAGATCCTCCCCGACACCAGCCCCCCAACAAAGCCTCCCGCCAGATAGGGCCAGGCACCCTCAAGAGCCAGGCCTCCCCTGAACCAGTAAATGGCCGCCGACACAGCCGACAGCGGCAGAATCACCCCCACAGACGCCGCAAAGGCCTTGCGCCGGGGGAGCCCCGCCCACCCGGCCAGCAGGGGCACCAAAAACAGCCCGCCCCCCGAGCCAAACAGCCCGTTGGCCAAGCCGGCCAACGCCCCGGTCACTCCATACTTTGTCCGGCTGAACTCCATACAGCGTCCCCTCCTGTAAAAACTTATGACCCTAGCATGTGTATTTCTCTTGGGAAAAATCACAGAATAATCATAAATTTTTCAGGAGGTGGCCGGAATGAGGGAAAACAAGAAAAAAAGGAGCAGGCCTAAAAGCCGGGCCGTCCAATACAAGGCCTATGGGCTTTTCTTCCTGCTGACTCTGCTGCTGGCCCTGGCCGGGCACTCCATTGCCCATGTCTCCGGCGACGTGGAGTATGTGGCGGCGGCAGGCCAGCAGAGCGTCTACCGGCTGGACGTGGCCAAGGCCCGGGGCACGATTTTCGACTGTATGCTCCGCCCCCTCACCGGCAGCAAAAAGCAGTGGGTGGCCGCAGTGGCCCCCACCATCGAGGCCATCGGCGCCCTGGAGACCGCCACAGGGGGCCGCTACCGGGACCGCCTTGCCCTGGCCCTGGAGGACGGCAAGCCCTTTGCCCTTACCCTGGACAAGCCGGTGGAGCACCCCTGCGTGGACATGTTCTCTGTGGCGGAGCGGTATGAGGAGGACATGCCCGCCCCCCATGTGGTGGGTTATCTGGACAGCCAGGGAGAGGGCGCGGCAGGGGTGGAGCTGGCCATGAACGACGTCCTGGCCCTGTACCAGGGGGAGCTCTCTGTCTACTACCATGTAGACGCCATGGGCCGGGTGATTGCCGGCGACCAGCGGGTGACCGCCGACACCTTGGAGGAGGCCCAGGGCGGGGTGGCCGTCACCCTGAACAAGGAGCTGCAGCAGATGGCCGAGCAGGCCTCCGCCCGGCTGGGCCGGGGGGCTGTGGTCATCACCGAGGCGCCCGACTGCAAAATCCGGGCCCTGGTCAGCCTGCCGGACTTTGACCCCGGCCAGCTGGGCCAGGCCACCCAGAGCCAGGACTCCCCCCTGGTGAACCGCGCCCTTTGCGCCTATGCCCCCGGCTCGGTGTTCAAGCTGGTCACAGCGGCGGCGGAGCTGGAAAGCGGCTCTCTGCTGAAGGATTTTGAGTGCACCGGCGCGCTGAACGCAGGGGGCCTGCTGTTCCACTGCTACGACGGCCAGGCCCACGGCAGGGTAGACCTGGCCGCTGCCATCGAGCAGTCCTGCAACTGCTACTTCATCAGCGCGGCCCGGGCCATGGGGGGCCAGCCGGTGCTGGGGCTGGCCTACAATCTGGGCCTGGGCACCGGGCAGGAGTTCGGCCGGGGCCTGTTCACAGCCTCAGGCAGCTTGCCCCAGGGCGCCGCCCTTGAGAACGCCCGGGCGTTGGCAAACTTCTCCTTTGGCCAAGGAGACCTGACCGTTACCCCTGTGCAGCTGTGCGGCCTGATGAACGCCATTGCCTCCGGCGGGGTATACCGCTCCCCCAAGCTCATAGAGGGCCTGGTCAGCAGCGGCCAGCTCATCCCCCAAACCCCGGTGACAGACGTGACCCGCCAGGCCATGAGCCAAAGCACAGCCCGCCGGCTGCAAGACTACCTCCGGGGCGCGGCCAAACAGGGCACTGGCAAAAACGGCGCGCCAGAAGGGGTGCGCTGCGGCATCAAAACCGGCACCGCCCAAACCGGGGCCTACGAGGGGGGCGAGGAGCTGTCCCACTTCTGGTACTGCGGGTTTGTAGAGGACGAGAGCGGCCCCAGATACTGCATCACCGTGCTCAAGGAGTCGGCGGCAAACGGAGACGAGGTGTCTCAAATCTTCCGGGAGCTGGCGGAGCGCTTGGCCGGCGGAGACTGGTGAGGGAGAAACTCCCCCTGACAGCCCCTCCCGAAAAACCGTTGACAAACCCGCCCGAACGCGCTATACTATGGGTAAAACATGTGCGCGGAGAAGACGCTTTCTCCCCCGGATGCAGAGAGGCGGCGGCAGGTGCAAGCCGTTGAAGGGGCAAAGCGGGCCGCTCCCCAGTGGGTCCCCCGGCGGGCGGCCCTGCGCATCCGCTGCGAGGAGCGGCGGCGTACCAGGCGTTAACGGAGAAAAGCAGGCGTCCGGCAGTGGGGCGCAATTTGGGTGGTACCGCGGGCTTGCCCGTCCCAATGGGGACTGGCAGGCCTGTTTTGCGTAATGGGGAAGGAGGAAGGCCATGAAGCAATGGGAAAAGCGTCCGGACACAGGACTTCCGCACAGCCGGCGGGCGGTCTGCGCCGCCGGGGCCGTTGGGATGGAAGGGGGAATTAAGCCATGGTGCTGCTGATCGCCGGAGCCAGCCACACAGGCAAAACCGCCCTGGCCCAGCGGCTGCTGGAAAAGTATGGTTGGCCCTACCTCTCCATCGACCACCTGAAAATGGGCCTCATCCGCAGCGGGCGGACCTCTCTCACCCCCCAGGACGACCTGCAGCTGACAGAATACCTCTGGCCCATTGTGCGCGAGATGGCCAAAACCGCCATCGAGAACCGCCAGAACCTGATCATAGAGGGCTGCTACATCCCCTTTGACTGGCAGGCGGGGCTGGGCCAGGGCTACCTCCGTCAAACGCGCTATGTGTGCCTGGTCATGTCCCGCCGGTATATAGAGTCCCACTGGGAGGCAGTCTGCGGCCACGCCAATGTGGTGGAACAGAGAGGGGAGGAAGAGCCGGACAAAGAGGCGTTGATACAGGACAACCAGGAGAACCTGCGCCAGTGCCAGGCCCACGGGCTGGAATACATCCTCATCGACAAAGCGTATACCGTGGACCTGAGAGCTTTGGAAGAACAGCTTCAAACAGAGAGCACATAGTTGAGCTAAAAGAAATCTACTCCCCTGGTATTACAGAGACCGGGCCGGGGGAGGACGGAGGAGCCGCGGCTGCTCTGTGAAGAAAACGACAAATAAGGAGACGATACAAATGCAATGGACCGGACTGAACGAACTGAGAGAAAAATATCTGAGCTTTTTTGAGAGCAAGGGCCATCTGCGGCTGCCCAGCTTCTCCCTGATTCCCCAGGGAGACCCCAGCCTGCTGCTCATCGGCGCGGGCATGGCCCCCATGAAGAAGTATTTCACCGGCGAGGCGGAGCCCCCCCGCCACCGGGTCACCACCTGCCAAAAGTGCATCCGCACCCCAGACATTGACAGCGTGGGCATCACAGACCGCCACGGCACCTTTTTCGAGATGCTGGGCAATTTCAGCTTCAACGACTACTTCAAGCGGGAGGCCATTACCTGGGCCTGGGAGTTCTTCACCCAGGTGCTGGAAATCCCCGAGGAAAAGCTGTATGTCACCGTGTTCGAGACAGATGACGACGCCTGGAACATCTGGACAAAGGAGGTGGGCGTGCCCGAGAGCCACATGAAGCGTTTGGGCCGTGAGGACAACTTCTGGGAGCACGGCAGCGGCCCCTGCGGCCCCAGCTCCGAGATTTTCTTCGACCGGGGCCCCGAGCATAGCTGCGGCAAGCCTACCTGCGGCTTGGGCTGCGACTGCGACCGCTACGTTGAGGTCTGGAACCTGGTGTTCACCCAGCTCAACAGCGACGGCAAAGGCAACTACACCCCCCTGGGGCGGGAGAATATCGACACGGGCCTGGGCATGGAGCGTCTGGCCTGCGTGATGCAGGACGTGGACAACCTGTTCCTGGTGGACACTATCCAGAATATCATGAAGAAAATCAGCGAGATTACCGGCGTACAGTACGGCCAGAGCCCCAAAACCGACGTCTCCCTGCGCATCATCACCGACCATATGCGCTCCACCGTGTTCATGATTGGCGACGGCGTCCTCCCCTCCAACGAGGGCCGGGGCTATGTGCTCCGCCGCCTGCTGCGCCGGGCTGCCCGCCACGGCCGGCTGCTGGGGGTGCGCGGGCCCTTCCTCAAGGATGTGGTGGACACGGTGATTGAGGAGAACGGCGGGGCCTACCCCGAGCTGCGGGAGAAGCGGGAGACCATCCGCAAGGTGATGGCCTATGAGGAGGAGAGCTTCGAGCGCACCATCGACCAGGGTATGGCCATGCTCACCGAGTTCATTGACAAGGCGGAGAGCAAAATGTTCTCCGGCGAAAGCGCCTTTACCCTTAACGACACCTTTGGCTTCCCCCTGGATCTGACCAAGGAGATCCTGGCCGAGCGGGGTATGCTGGTGGACGAGGAACGCTTCCAGGAGCTGATGCGCCAGCAGAAGGAGCGGGCCCGCTCCGCCCGGAAAAACGCCGGAGCCGACGCCTGGAAGGGGGAGGGCGGGGCAGTCAACGGCCTGCCCGCCACCGAGTTCATTGGCTATACCGAGCTTGCCGGCGAGGCCAAGGTGCTGGCCATCATTCAGAACGGCCAGCGGGTCGAAACCGCCGGCGAGGGGGCCGAGGTGTCCGTGGTGCTGGACCGCACCCCCTTCTACGGGGAGAGCGGCGGCCAGACCGGAGACAGCGGCCAGCTGAAAGCCGAGGGCCTCACCGTAGACGTGATTGACGTCACCCGGCACGAGGGGGTCTTCCTCCACAGGGTCCAGGTCAGCGAGGGCTCCTTGAGCCAGGGAGACACGGTTACCGCCCAGGTGGAGGAGGCCCAGCGGTTCAACACCATGCGCAACCACACGGCCGCCCACCTGCTGCAGGCCGCTCTGCGCCAGGTGCTGGGCAGCCATGTGGAGCAGGCCGGCCAGCTGGTAAACGAGGAGCATGTGCGCTTCGACTTCACCCACTTCACTGCCCTCACCCCCGAGGAGCTGGCCCGGGTAGAGGGCCTGGTCAACCTGGAAATACTGAAGGCCGTGCCGGTTGAGGTCCGCGAAATGCCCATCGGCGAGGCCAGAAAGCTGGGAGCCATGGCCCTGTTCGGCGAAAAATACGGGGACATGGTGCGGGTGGTCTCCCTGGCGGACGGCTTCTCTATGGAGCTCTGCGGCGGCACCCACATGGACAACACCGCCCGGCTGGGCCTTTTCAAAATCATCTCCGAGTCCTCCGTGGCAGCGGGGGTGCGGCGCATTGAGGGCGTCACCGGCAGCAGCGTGCTGCTGGAGCTGGGCCGGCAGATTGCCGCCCTGCAGGAGGCCGCCCAGACCTTGAAGGTGATGAACCCTCTGGAGCTCCCCGCCCGGGCCAGGCAGCTGACAGCGGAGCTGAAAGAGAAGGACCGGCAGATCGAGAGCCTGAACGCCAGACTGGCCTCCATGAACCTGGAAGGGGTCTTCCGGGACGCCACAGATGTGGATGGGGTAAAGGTAGTGTACGCCCTGCTCTCCGGCACAGGCAGCGACGCTCTGCGGGCCCTGTGCGACAAGGCCAAGGAGCGGGAGGAGCCCATTGCGGCAGTGTTCGCAGGGGTCAGCGGCGGCAAGGCCTCGCTGGCAGCGGCCTGCAATAAAGCCGCCCAGGCAAAGGGCCTGAAGGCCGGGGCTCTGGTCAAGGCCGTGGCCCAGCTCACCGGAGGCAACGGCGGCGGCAAGCCCGACTTTGCCATGGCCGGCGCCAAGGACCAGACCAAGCTGGACGAGGCCCTGGCAGCAGTGCCCGGGCTTGTGAAGGAGCAGATGCAGGGATAATCCCTCTGCCCGCTCCTTGCAGAAAAAAGAATGAAATGACCTTCCGCGCAGAAGGTGAATCAAGCGCCCCCGAGACCGCCATCTCCGGGGGCTTTTTTCTCATTGACATTTGTACTGCCCGCCCGCCGGTGCGGAACAGACACAAACAATCAACAGCCTGTACCGGCCGGGCGGACAGCCGCCCCTCTCCAGATATTCTATTGTTTTTTAGCGGGCCTTCTGCTATAATGTAAGCAAACCAGTAATTTACGAAGGGAAGATGGCTATGTCAGACTGTGTTTTCTGCAAAATAGCGGCAGGGGAGATCCCCTCCGCCAAGGTTTATGAGGACAGCACTGTCCTTGCCTTCCGGGACCTGGACCCCCAGGCCCCCACCCATGTGCTCATCATCCCCAAGGAGCACATTGCCTCCGCAGCGGAGCTCACCCCAGAGAACAGCGGGGTGGTGGCCCACATCTTTGAGGTGGCGGCCAGGCTGGCCAAGGAGCTGGGCCTGGAAAAGGGCTTCCGGGTGGTAAACAACTGCGGCCCGGACGGTATGCAGAGCGTCCAACACCTGCACTTCCACCTGCTGGGCGGGAAGCAAATGGGCTGGCCTCCCTTCCCGCCCCAGCCATGACAGGCAAAGGCCCTGGGCCCGGCCAACGGCTGCTCTGGGTCCTGGCTGTGCTGGTCCTGCTGGCCCTCCCCGCCTGCGGTGGGAAAGAGCCGGAGGCCTCTGTGGAAGGGGTCTTGGTATATCAGCACGGCTCCACGTTCTATTTTTACAGTAAGTCCGACTATGAGCCCATCCTCACCCTGGCCGGGGACGTGACCACGTCCGGCGGTGAGCTGGCGGTGGGGCAGAAGGTTCGGGTGAATTTTAACGGCTCCGTACTGGAAATCGCCCCGCCCCAATTTGATAAGGTGTATTCTGTGGAGATTCTGGGCGCGGCGGGGGAGGAATTACAAGAGGGCCTGACCTACTTTAATACCCAGGTAAAGCCCTGGCATATCGACGGTCTGGGCGCACATTCCCCCCAGGACCCGGAGGTCACAGAGGGCATTCTGGTATACGAAAGTGTGCATGAGGAGCATTCCGCCTTCTACCTGTATACAGGGGATGAATACAATAAAGTCATCATGCTGTCCGGCGACGGGCCCGCGTCCGGCGGCGAGCTGGCGGTGGGGCAGAAAATCCGGGTGAATCACGATGGCATGTTGGAGAGAATGGCCCCGCCCTCCTTTTCCACCGTATATTCCATTGACATCCTCAGCGAAGCGTCAGAGGAGGAATTCCAAGCCGCGCTGGACTATTTCAACACAGAAGTAAAGCCCTGGCATATCGACGGCATAACAGAATAAGCCGTCAACCAAACGACAACCACGAAGGGAGAATCGTCATGAGCACATACAAAATCAACATTGCGGGCTGTGAGCGGGAGCTGCCCATCTGTCCCATCAACGAGCATCTGGACATCGCTGGCTTTGTCATGTTCAGCGATGTGGAGGTGACAGAGGCAGTAGCCAAGGCCCTGCTGGCAAAATGCCCAGAGCACGACGTCATCGTCACGGCCGAGAGCAAAGGCATCCCCCTGGCCTACGAGCTGGCCCGCATCGGCTGCCGCAATTATGTGGTGGCCCGCAAGGGCGTCAAGGCCTATATGGAGGACCCCATCCATGTAGAGGTAAAGTCCATCACCACCGACCATGTGCAGAAGCTCTATCTCTCCAAGGCGGACTGTGAAAACCTGAAAGCCAAGCGCATCCTGATTGTGGACGATGTGATCTCCACCGGCGAGTCCCTGGCCGCCATGGAGGAGCTGCTGCACACCATCGGCGGGCAGGTGGTGGGCAAGGCCTGCGTCCTGGCCGAGGGCGACGCCCAGGACCGGGAGGACATTATCTTCCTGGAGCCCCTGCCCCTGTTCTTCAAGTAAATGCCCCGGCGGCCTCTTGCCGTGGCAGGCTTTGCGGCCTTTGCCGGAGCCGCCGCCGCCGCGTGGCTGGGCCCCGCTGTCTCCCAGACCCTGGCGCTGGCCGCCGGGGTCCTGGCATTTCCGGCCCTTTTGCTCCTGCTCCGGGGAAAGGGCCGGGCCAGAGCCCGAGCCGGAGCCTGCCTGCTCTGCTGCCTGGTCTGGGCCCTGGTGTGCGGCCGGTACTGCTATGCCTGGCGGACTCAGGTGGAGCCGGTCCAGCACCTGGCGGGAACCGAGTCAGAGGTCAGTGTGCAGATTCTGGACTACCCCGAGTACCGCTACCGGCGGTACTACTATGAGGCCCTGGTGCGGACGGTAGACGGCAAAAAGGTGGAGGCCTTCCCCATCCGCCTCTCCTGCGGCGAGCCTCTGTACTGCCAGCCCTACGAGCTGGTAAAGGCCCAGGTGGCCTTCTACCCCTTTCAGGAGGGCGGGCTCTACTCCACCCGGAACACACAGCTGGCCCGGGGGCATGTGCTGGGAGCCTGGCTCTCCGGGTACGACACAGAGACCAGCAGCTGGTGGGTCTACTCTCCGGGGCGGCTCATGGCCTGGCTCCGGGAGGCAGTGGGCCGGTCCGTCTCCCGGCTTCTGCCGGCGGAGGAGGCGGGGCTGGTCCGGGCTATTCTGCTGGGCCAGCGTTCCGGCCTCTCCAACGGCGTCCGCGATGATTTCGCCCAAATCGGCTCCTCCCATGTCATGGCAGTGTCGGGGCTGCATGTGTCCATTCTGGCGGCGTTCACGGCCCTGCTGGTCCGGCGTTTCCCCATTGGCCCCTGGGGCAGGAGCCTCTTCGGCATGGCCTTTCTCCTTCTCTACCTGTGCCTGATCGGCTTCCCCGTGTCAGCCCTGCGCAGCGGCCTCATGTATTTCCTCTACCTGCTGGCCCAGCCCCTGGGCCGGCGCAGCGACGGGCTGACGTCCCTGGGCTTTGCCCTGCTGGTCATCTGCCTGCTTCAGCCCTTTTCCGGGGGCGACCCGGGGTTTGCCCTGTCCGCTTCCTCCACAGCGGGCATTCTTGTGCTATACCGGCCTGTGCAGAGGCTCTTTGGCCGCGTCCTGGCCCCACATCCCCGGCTGCGGCGGGCGTTAAAGCCGGCGCGGGCCTCAGTGGCTGTAACAGTCAGCGCCCTGCTCTTCTCCCTGCCCATCCAGCTGGAGCTGTTCGGCGGCGTCTCCCTCCTGGTCCTTCTGTCCAACCTGCTGCTGGTGCCCCTGGTCACCTTGCTGCTCTACCTCTCCATCCCCCTGGCAGCGCTGGCTCCCTTTGCCCTCACCCAGTCCCTGGCCCGGCCCTTTGCCTTTTGCGCCGGGTGGCTGGCCCGGCTCATTCTCCGGCTGGCGGAGGGCCTCGCCTCCGTCCCGGGGGGCTTTGTCAGCTTCGACAGCGGCATATGGCTGGCGGGCCTGGCCGGGGCCGCGTTGATCGGCTGCTGGGCTGCGCTCACTACCTGCCGCCGCCGGGGACGGGCCCTCTGTCTGGGGCTTCTCCTCATTGCCGGCATGGTGTTCTGGCAGGACCGCGTCCTCCATTCAGGCGCCGTCACCCTGGCCATGGGCGGCGACAGCGTCTCTGCCTGTGTGCTGGTCATCAAGGACGGCCGCGCCGGGGCCCTGTCCCTGGGGGGCTTTCCCAGCGGCAGGGCAAAGCGGCTGCTGGCCCGGGCCCACATTCCCCGGCTGGACAGCCTGTATCTCCCTGTCCGGGACTCCGCTGCCCGGGAAATGGCCGGAGACCTGCTGGCCTCCCGCCCGGTAGAGCGGCTTCTGCTGCCCCAGGGCGCATACGCGGGCAAAGACTTGGAGGGCGCCAACATACCCATACACCGGGTGCCCACCGGAAGCGGCTGGGAGGTCGTGCCCGGGGTAGCGGCCTGGTGCCCTTCCGAGGAGTGGCTGGTGCTGCAAGCAAATGGCCGGCAGGCGGCCCTTCATGTAACAGAGGACTGCGCCCTGTCCATCTCAAAGGCCGGGCTCCCCCTCTCCGCCGGGCAGCAGACCGTGCTGTTCTCAACAGAGGACGCCCCCGCAGCGGAAACCTTTGGCGAGCTGCCGGAGGGAGAATACATCCCCCTGTACGGCAAAAGCCTGCTGGTGCACATAGCCCCCAACGGCGCAATCCGCTGGGAGCTGTGCACCTAGCCCGCCAGCCTTCAGGCGGGGGAGAGCCCTCTCAAAAATCACTAACTCGCCAAAGCAAAAGGCGGCAGACAAAAAGTCTGCCGCCTTTTTTGTTTTGGCCCCTGACGCCACAGGTTCCTGGCCAAAAGTTCAGCATTTCTCCGGCTTTCAAACAAACGCCAGCCAGGACAAGCCTCCTCAGGGCAGCTTGCCCAGCACCCTGCCCTGGCAGCGAAAGTCGTCAAACTCCGCCAGAGGAATGGGGCTGTACTCCGGGTTCAGAGAGAGAAGCTCCCCATGCCCCAAACGCTTGATATAGCCGTCCCCATTCAAAAAGAAGATGCCGGTCTCCCCCTCGTGCACAGCCTCGGTGCGCTCCACAAACACAATGTCCCCGTCCCGATAGGCGGGCTCCATGCTGCGGCCGTTGACCCGCACACAAAAGTGGGCCCGCTCCGGCACCAGCTCCCCGGGAATTTCCAGCCGGGTCTTATAGGCGGCGTCCACCCAGGGCTCGCCGGTGCCCGCGCTAACAGCTAGGTCATAGCAGTTGATATAGCTGATGTGCCCCGAGCGGTCCCTCTCCAAGGTCAGCTCCTGGCGGGTCATGCGCTCATACTCCTTGTTCAGAATCAGCTCCGCCAGTTCCCGGCCATGCAGGTCCAGCAGCCGGTATTTACGCAGCAAGGCCAGCTCCTGGGGAGAAACCGCCCCCGGCGCGCCGGTTTCCAGCAGCTGGTCGGCGGAGACCTGAAGCAGCTGAACCATGCGGCGGAGCTTTTGCAGGTCAGGCTGGCGGCGGCCAGACTCATACCCGTTATAGGTGGTCTTGTCCAGGCCCAGCTGCTGGGCCATCTGATACTGGGTGAGGCCGGCAGCAGTGCGGGCGGCCTTAAGGGCGTCGTGGAAGCTCATAGGGGTCACTCCTTGGGTTTGCTTTCATCCGGCTCTGAACAGAATGGGCCAAAGGCCCCCTTACCTGCTCTTAGTATACCCCATTGGTTGACGAAATGTCAACAAATCTTTAGAAACTGCTTGACAAATTGTCGTTACGCCTCTATAATAAACATTAAGGTGTCATATTGACAACTAAATGATAAAAAAGGGGCGAATCACCTATGAAAATGCAATGGAACATGACCGGCTGGGGCCAGGGGGGCGCGGCCGACTATCAGGCCATGGCCCAGGAGGCCGCCCGGGAGCGGGACACCCTGCAAGCGCTGCTTCAATCCCGGCAGCAGCGGGGGCCTGCCCGGCCGGAGGAGGAACAGGTGTGGCAGCGGGACAACCGGCTCCTATACATCATGTATCTGGAACAGCGGAGCAACTGCCGGGAATTCACCCGCCGGGCCCAACGCCGCGAAAGGGGGTAGGGAATGGGAAAGCGGAAGCGACCCAGCGCAAAACAAATGGAGCAGCTGGCCGCCGGCTATTTCAGCCGGTGCCGGCAGGAGCGCAGCCACCCCTCTCTGCCGGGCCTGGCCCTGGCCCTGGGCTTTGCCAGCCGCCGGGAGCTGGAACAGGCCCAAAGCGCCAGCGGCCCGGCAGGCGAAGTCCTGCGCCGGGCAGTCACCCGGGTAGAGGAGGCCACCCTGCAATCCGCCTTTACCAAAGACCTGGCGGCCAGCGCCAAGTTTATTCTGCAAAACGGCTTTGGCTATGCCGAAAAAGCCGCCCAGCCCCCGCCGGAGGAGATCCGGGTGCTGGTGGAGGAGCCGGGAGAGGAGGGAACGCCTTGAGGGTCTATATTCCCCCCAGGGCCTTTAACCCGGTGTACCTGCCCCTTCTGCGAGAGGACAGCCACCGGTATGTGGTGCTGTATGGGGGAGCGGGCAGCGGGAAGTCGGTGTTTGCGGCCCAGCGGCTGGTGGTGCGGCTGCTGGAACGCCCCCTGTGCAATGTGCTGGCGGCCCGGGCTGTGGCGGCAACCCACCGGGACTCCACCTTTGCCCTGTTCCGGCAGGTGATCAACCGGTGGGGGCTGGGCAGTCTGTTCCGCTTTGCCCAGGGCGAGCTGCGCATCACCTGCCTGAATGGCAACAGCGTCATCTTCAAGGGCCTGGATGACCCGGAAAAGCTGAAATCCGTCACCTTCCCCAAGGGCGAGCTCACAGACGTGTGGGTAGAGGAGGCCTCAGAGCTCACCGAGGCCCAGTTCAACCAGCTGGACCTGCGGCTGAGAGGCCGGGGCTCCCACAAGCAGCTGACCGTCACCTTCAACCCGGTGTCCACGGTACATTGGCTGAAGGCCCGGTTTTTCGACAGGCGGGAGGAGCAGGCCGCAGTGGTGAAAACCACCTACCGGGACAACCGTTTTCTGGACCCGGACTATGGCCGGACCCTGGAGAGCTACCGGGAGAGCGACCCCTATTACTACCAGGTCTACTGTCTGGGGGAGTGGGGCGTGCTGGGGCAAAGCGTTTTCCACGCCCAAAAGGTGTCGGCCCGGCTGGGCGGGCTTACCGGCCCTCTGTACCGGGGGGACTTCCTGCCCGGGGAGGAGCCCGGCGGGCCGGACAAAAGAGAGGACGGATTTGTCAGCGTGTACCGGGAGCCGGAGCCGGGAGAGAGCTATGTGGTGGGCGGCGACACCGCAGGGGAGGGCTCCGACTACTTTGTAGGCCAGGTTGTCAACCGCCGCACAGGAGAGCAGGTCTGCACCCTGCGGGGCCGCATGGACGAGGACCAGTACGCCCGGCAAATGTACTGCCTGGGCCGGTGGTACAACTGGGCGCTGCTGGCGGTAGAGGCCAACTTCTCCGGCTACCCCCTGCGGGAGCTGGAACGGCTGGGCTACCCCAACCAGTATGTGCGGGGCAGGGGGGAAGCCGGCCGGCTGGGGCTGGGCTTTTTAACCACAGCCTCCACCCGGCCGGTGATTCTGGCCGGACTGGTAGAGGTGGTGCGGGAGCACACAGAGTGGCTCCATGACCGGGAGACTCTGCGGGAGATGCTGAGCTTTGTCCGCAGCAGCCGGGGCCGGGCGGAGGCCCAGGCAGGCGCCCATGACGACTGCGTGATGGCCCTGGCCATTGCCTACTATGTCCGGGGCGCAGGGGAGGCCCCGGGAGAGAGCCAGTGGGCCGTAAGCATTACGCGCTGAAACAACATCGCGGCCTGTTCCCAGCCAATCCGCCCAGCTCAAGCAAAGCCAAACAACAACCCAAACCATCTTTCATCATCCAAGGAGGAACCCCCATGAACCAAAGCTTTTTCACCAAAACCACCATTCTCGCGGCCCTGTCCACAGCGGGCGCGGCCCTCACCCAGGCCCTGGGCGGCTGGGACATGACCCTGCAGGTCCTGCTGGGCTTTATGGCCGCCGACTACGCCACCGGCACACTGGTGGCCGCCCTGTTCAAAAACTCCCCCAAAACCAAGGGCGGGGCCCTGTCCAGCCAGGCGGGTTTTCTGGGGATTGCCCGCAAATGCGCCATTCTCCTGCTGGTGCTGCTGGCCGCTCTGCTGGACCAGGCCACAGGCAGCGGCTTCATCCGCACCACCCTCTGCTTTTTCTTTATTGCCAACGAGGGCCTCTCGGTGCTGGAAAACCTGGGCCGCATGGGCGTGCCCTATCCCCGGTTTTTGCGGAGCATGCTGGAGGCCATGCGGGAGGACTCGGACAGCGGCGAAAAACCCTGAGACCCTGTACCGCTATCACTTGTGCCAGGCGCGCAACTCTGACAAGGCGCAATATCCTTTAGGGCTTGTTTGAAAATAGAGGGAATGACGAATTTTTACCCAGAAGGGGTTCATTTCAAGGAAAAAACCGCAAGGCAATCTTCCGATTGGCGAGGATTTTTGACGCAGAAAGGGACCCTTCTGGGTAAAAAGACGGCGTTTTTGATTTTTCAAACAAGCCCTAACCGGTACAAGCTCCCTGGCTCTATACATACATAACAAAAGAAAAGGAGCCCAGCGGCGTCAAGCCCCTGGGCTCCTTGCTTTTCCCTCACATGTTGCGCATATGCCGCCCGCCCTTGCCTGGGCGGGTCGAGACCGTCTTCTCCGCCATGTGCCGGGCCCGAACCTTCCGCTTTACCCGAAGCTTCCGGGCAATGGCCTCGCCCTTGGGCAGCATGGCCACATCGTCGTAGCTCACCCCCCGGAAGAGCACCACGCACACCGCGTATACCACCACCGCCGTGAGAATAGCCGGCAGCACAGCCACCCGCTCCGGCAAAACAGAGCACAGCCCGGTATAAACCCCATAGGAGGCCCCGCCCATCACCACCGCCGAGGCCAGAATGGGCGCGGCAGTGGCTGCCGTGCTGTCCATCCGGGGCAGGCTGCCCCGAATGGCGGCCAGATTCAGCACCATAATAATGAAATAAGAGACCACCGTGCTAATGGCCGAGCCCATGACATTGATCTCCGGAATGCCGGTGAGAAAATAAGACACGCCGATTTTCACCACACCGCCAATGGCCATGTCGACCACCGGGCGGGTGGTGCGGCCAAAGCTCTGCAAAATGGCGTTGCTGGTGAACAAGGTGCTGTTAAAGGCAATCGCCCCGGCCAGCACCTGCAGCAGCCGGGCAGCGCCCTCCGCCACCTCAGGCCGGTTGAACAAAAACAGCTGGCAGATGGGCCGGGCAAAAATAGACATGCCCACGCTGGCAGGAATGGAAATCAGCAGGGTCATGCGCATGGAAACCGAGGCAATATGGTTCACCGCCTGCTTGTCCCCAGAGACAATAGACCCGGAGAGCACCGGCAGCAGGCTGGTGGAAATAGGCACCACAAAGGCCCCGGGCAGGTCGAAAAGCTTGCGGGCATGGCCCAGCACGCCGCTGTACCAGTCCGCCTGGTCCTGGGTAAAGCCCGCCACGGTCTTCATCCGGTCCATCAGCACTGCGCTGTCCACAAAGTCCAGCACACTGAGAAAGCAGGCCCCCAGGGTAATGGGAATGGCAAAGCGGACCAGAGAGAGCAGCATGTCCCGCCTGGGGGTCAGGGCCTGGGCGTCCTCTGGCACAGCCCGGTCCCTGCGCCGCTGGCGAAGCTTGTAGCCCGCCAGATAGAGCATCCCCAGGGCCGCGCTGATGGACACGCCGGTAATGGCCCCCACCGCCGCCCAGGCGTCCGAGTGGTACTGCTGAATAATATAAGCCGCCAGCCCCACGCCAATGGCCACCTTGGACACAGCCTCAATAACCTGAGACACCGCCGTGGGCACCATGTTGCTGCGCCCCTGAAAATATCCCCGCAAAGAGGACATAACAGAGATAAAAAAGGCAGTGGGGGCCAGGGCCACAATGGTGTTGGCCGCCCCGGGCTTGCCCAGCAGCTGGGCAATCTGCCGCGAGCCGAACAGCATGACCAGACAGCCCAGCAGCCCCAGCCCAAAGAACAGCCAGAAGGCCACCGAGAACACCTGGTCGGCCTCCTTTTTCCTGCCTCTGGCATAGGCTGTGCTGACCATGCGGGAGACCGCAATGGGCAGTCCCGCGGTAGAGAGCATGAGAAAGATGGTAAAAATATCATAGGCCCCATAAAAATAGGACATGCCCTCCGCGCTGATAAAGTTAGCCAGGGGAATGGAGAACAGCAGGCCCAGCACCTTGACCAGGAGGGTAGAGGCAGAGAGAATGGCAGCGCCGATCATAAAGCCGTTTTTGTTTTCCTGGGCCAAGGCGGAACCTCCTTCAGGGGAGCGGATAGGGGTATTTTTTCCAATATAGTTTATATTATAACAGAAGCAGGGGGAAAACGCAAGGGCGGCGTGACCAGCTCCCGTCCATACCGCATATTTTAAAACCCACAAAACAGAAAAGCCCGGTCCTCCCATTCAAAGGCGGCAGGACATGGAGGGCAAATCCCCTGCGCCCCGCCCATAAACCACACAGCCTCAAAAACCACGCGGGCCATCCAGCGGCCCATTCAACAGAAGCCCTTGCTTTTCCCAGCGCTTTCCTGTATAATGAAAGCCATACGAACAACCGTACCCATCTGACCGCTTGACCAGACCCCACCCCAAGGAGGATATGATTCGCTATGGCAGAAAAAAAACAGCCCCCCATCTCTACCCGGGCCGATAAAAATATCGATAAGGCGGAGAAGGACAAGGCCCTGCAAACCGCCCTGTCCCAAATCAAAAAGCAGTTCGGCGACGGCGCGGTCATGCGCCTGGGCGCCGACTCCCCCCTGAACCTGGAGGCCATCCCCACCGGCTCCCTTTCTCTGGACCTGGCCCTGGGCATCGGCGGGCTCCCCCGGGGCCGGATTGTGGAAATCTACGGCCCCGAGTCCTCGGGCAAAACCACCCTGGCCCTGCACTGCATTGCCGAGGGGCAGAAAATGGGGGGCAACGCCGCCTTTATCGACGTGGAGCACGCCCTGGACCCGGTTTACGCCGAGGCCCTGGGGGTGGACATTGAGAGCCTGCTGGTGTCCCAGCCGGACACCGGCGAGCAGGCCCTGGAGATTACCGAGGCCCTGGTGCGCTCCAACGCCATCGACGTGATTGTCATCGACTCCGTGGCCGCCCTGGTGCCCCGGGCGGAGATTGAGGGCGAGATGGGCGACTCCCATGTGGGCCTGCAGGCAAGGCTCATGAGCCAGGCCCTGCGCAAGCTGGCCGGCGCCATTGCCAAGTCCAACTGCGTGGCGGTTTTCATCAACCAGCTGCGGGAGAAGGTGGGCGTTATGTACGGCAACCCAGAGGTCACCCCCGGCGGCAGGGCGCTGAAATTCTACTCCTCTGTGCGCATCGACGTGCGCAAGGGCGAGGTGCTGAAAAACGGCACCGACATTATCGGCTCCCACACCAAGGCCCGGGTGGTGAAGAACAAGGTGGCCTCCCCCTTCCGCACAGCCGAGTTCGACGTGCTGTACGGCCAGGGCATCTCCCGCACCGGCGAGCTGGTAGACATTGCCGTCCAGCTGGAGATCGTGCAAAAAAGCGGCTCCTGGTTCTCCTACAACGGCGAGCGCATTGGCCAGGGCCGCGAAAAGGTGAAGGACTTCCTGGCCTCCAATCCCCAAGTGGCCGGAGAGATCGAGGCCGCTGTGCGAGAGAACGTGGACAAGCTGTTCAAAAAGCCCGGGGCAAAGGCAGCGGCAGCAGCGGCCTCCGCCCGTGCCGCCGAGGAGCCCCCGGTCCCCGCTGCTCCGCCTCCGGCCAGCGAGCCGGACCTGAGCCTTGACATTACGGTGGACGACTGATGGAGCTGACTGCCGCCGAGCCCCGGCGCAAACGCCTGACCCAGCTGTTTATTGACGGCGAGGCCGCTGTGAAAATTGACACAGAGACCTTCCTGCGCTCAGGCCTCAGGCCCGGGGACCAGATCACCGACGAGACGCTCCGCCAGCTGATTCTGGCCTCCGACGCCCGCCGGGCCAACGAAAAAGCCCTGTACCTGCTGGAACACCGGGACCACTCGAAAAAGGAGCTGGCCGATAAAATCGCCCGCACCGCCGCCAGCCGGGAGGCCGCTCAAAGCGCCGCCCAGCGCATGGAGGAGCTGGGCCTGGTAAACGACGAGGCCTACGCCCGGCGCAAGGCCAAAGAGCTGTTCCAGCGCAAACGCTACGGGGCCATGCGGGTCCGCCAGGAGCTGCGGCAAAAGGGCATTTCCAGCGAGCTGATCGACGAGCTGGTGGAGGAATACGCCGGGGAGCTGGCCCAAGAGAATATCGCCGCCATCCTGGAGAAAAAATATTCTGGCTGGCAAGAGGACGAGCGCACCCGCCGCCGGGCCTTTGCGGCCCTGCAGCGCATGGGCTACAGCTACGGGCAAATCCGGGAGGGTATGCGCCGGGAGGAGGATTTTGGGGAATTTGAGGAATAAGAAAAAAACCGCCCCCCTCCGGCCCCTGCTTTTTCCCCTTATCCCACTTTACAAACAGCCCCAAGTGTGCTACAATACTAAGGATGCCCACCCCTCGGACCCGGGAAACACCGACCCAGCCTGTGGGGACGGGTGAATATTACAGCGGTATACGCGGGCCCTGCCCGTTCCGCGGAAAAAGGTGAATCGCATGACCAAAGTGGAAAAGACCGAAATCATCCAGAAGTATGCCCGCCACGAGGGGGACACCGGCTCCCCCGAGGTGCAGATCGCGGTGCTCACCAAGCGCATCAACGACCTGACCGACCATCTGCGGGTGAACAAAAAGGACCATCACTCCCGCCGGGGCCTGCTGAAAATGGTAGGCCAGCGCCGCAGCCTGCTCAACTATCTGATCAAAATCGATATCGAGCGCTACCGCTCCATTATCGCGCAGCTGGGCATCCGTAAGTAAGCTCTGCCCGTCCTTCGTAATAAGTGGATGAACGAGGGCGGCGGTTTTGCCCGCTGGCAGCCGCCGCCCCCTTCGCTTATTACTCTTTGCGATCCGGATTTTCCCAGCACATCCGCCAGCAAAATATTCAGCGGTCCTCCATCGGGACCTGTTTTACAAATAAACCGGCCGGGGCCCCCTCCTTCTTTCATTCCCCCTTTTAAAAAGAAGCCCCCACGGCTCCGGCCGGTTTATTTGTCAAACAGGGCCGGCAGGGGGCCGTCACTCGCCCCCGCTCCGGGGGAGAAAGGATATTCCATCATGTTTGAGAATTTTAAGCGCTACGAAACGGACTTTGCCGGACGCCCCCTGGTGATTGAAACCGGCAAAATGGCCCAGCTGGCCAACGGCGAGTGCCTGGTGCGCTATGGCGACACCGTGGTGCATGTGGCGGCCACCGCCTCGGCCAAGCCCCGGGACGGCATCGACTTCTTCCCCCTCTCGGTGGATTTTGAGGAAAAGCTCTACTCCGTGGGCAAAATTCCCGGCTCCTTTTTAAAGCGGGAGGGCCGTCCCAGCGAAAAGGCCACTCTGGTGTGCCGGGTCATCGACCGGCCCATCCGCCCCCTGTTCCCTAAGGACATGCGCAACGACGTGTCCATTGTCTGCACCGTCATGTCCGTAGACCAGGACTGCTCCCCGGAGATTGCCGCCATGGTGGGCACCTCCATTGCCCTCACCATCTCCGACATCCCCTGGAGCGGCCCTATCTCCGGGGTCTCCGTGGGCCTGGTGGACGGAGAATTCGTCATCAACCCCACCGCCGCCCAGCGCAAGGTCTCTGAGATGGCCGTCACCGTGGCCTCCACCACCGAGCGCATCGCCATGATTGAGGCCGGGGCCAACGAGGTCAGCGACGAGGTCATGTACAACGGCATTATGGCCGGGCATCATGCCAACCAGCATATTCTTCAGTTTATTCAGGGCATCCAGGCCGAAATCGGCAAGGAGAAGTTCGACTACCCCAGCAACGAGCCCGAGCCGGAGATGTTCGAGGCGGTCAAGGCCTTTGCCGAGGCGGACGTCCGCGCCGCCATGGACACGGACGACAAAACCGTGCGCGACGCCCGGCTGCGTCCGGTCTACGACAAGGTGCACGAGCGTTTTGACCCGGAGTATCCCGAGCAGGAGGCCAAAATCGACGAGTGCCTCTATAAAACCCAGAAATATGTGGTGCGCCGCTGGCTGCTGGACGAGCAGAAGCGGGTAGACGGCCGGGGCATGGACGACATGCGGCCCTTAGCCGCCGAGGTGGCCCTGCTGCCCCGCACCCACGGCTCCGGCATGTTCACCCGGGGCCAGACCCAGGTGCTCACCGTGGCCACCCTGGGCTCCATCCGGGACAACCAGCTGCTGGACGGCATTGACGAGGAGGAGAGCAAGCGCTACATCCACCACTACAACTTCCCCTCCTACTCTGTGGGCGAAACCCGGCCCAGCCGGGGCCCCGGCCGGCGGGAGATCGGCCACGGCGCCCTGGCCGAGCGGGCCCTGGTGCCGGTGGTGCCGACCCTGGACGAATTCCCCTACACCATCCGTCTGGTCAGCGAGGTGCTCAGCTCCAACGGCTCCACCTCCCAGGCCTCCATCTGCGGCTCCACCCTGGCCCTTATGGACGCGGGCGTGCCCATCAAGGCCCCGGTGGCCGGCATCTCCTGCGGCCTGATCACCGAGGGCGACCGCTGGATGACCATGGTGGACATCCAGGGGGTCGAGGACTTCTTCGGCGACATGGACTTCAAGGTGGGCGGCACCAAAAAGGGCATCACCGCCATCCAGATGGACCTGAAGATCAGCGGCCTGCTGCCTGAAATGGTGAAGGAGGCCCTGGAGAAGACCCACAAGGCCCGCAACTATATTATCGACGAGGTCATGCTGAAGGCCATTCCCCAGGTCCGGCCCCAGCTGTCCCCCTATGCCCCCAAGATGCTCAGTATGCAGATTCCCGTGGACAAAATCCGGGAGGTCATCGGCACCGGCGGCAAGGTCATCCAGAAGATCTGCGCCGAGTGCGAGATCACCATGGACGTGGAGGAGGACGGCCATGTGTTCATCTCCGGCCTGGACATTGAGAAATGCCGCCGGGCTATGGACATTGTGGACACCATTGTCAACGACCCGGAGCCGGGCAGCTACTACAACGGCCGGGTCACCCGTCTGATGGACTTCGGGGCCTTTGTAGAGATCGCCCCGGGCAAAGAGGGTCTGGTGCACATCTCCCGCCTGGACGTGAAGCGCACCGAAAAGGTGGAGGACGTGGTGAACGTGGGCGATGTGGTGAAGGTAAAGGTATTGGAGATTGACGACAAAGGCCGCCTGAACCTGTCCCGCCGGGACGCCCTCATCGACCTGGACGGAGCCGTGCCTGAAAACGACGTCAGCGACCGGCCCCCCCGCCGGGACCGGGACAGCCGGGACCGCCGTCCCCCCAGAAGAGACCATGACCGGCGGTAAGCCCAGCCTGTAAAATAGCGGCAACCAACCCCCGGAGGGCCCAGTCCCCCGGGGGTTTTTGCGCCCCCTCTGAAAGCCTTGTAGTTTTTTTCATGTTATGGTTGACTTTTTCACCAAAATAAGCTATATTATAAATAGAGAAAGTGTCCGGTTTCCCAATCCGCTCTACCCATATCCTATCAAAAAGGGGGATTCACTATGTTGCCCGTTATCACCATTTCCCGTCAGTTCGGCAGCGGAGGCCACGAGGTGGGCGAAAAGCTGGCCCGCCAGCTGAATGTGCCCTTCTACGACAAGGCCCTGATCGCCATGGCCGCCAAGCAGAGCGGCCTCTCTGAGGAGGTGTTTGCCCACGCCGACGAAAAGGCCACCAGCAGCCTGCTCTATTCCATGGTCATGGGCAGCTACTCCTTTGGGGCCCGGGTGCCCGGCATCAACGAGATGCCCATTAACGACAAGCTGTTCATCATCCAGTCCGACATCATCAAAAAGGCTGCTGCCGAGGGGCCCTGCGTGGTCATTGGCCGCTGCGCCGACTATATTCTCCGCGAGCACGACAACTGCCTGAATGTATTCGTCCACGCCAATAAGGAGGAGCGCATCCGCCGCTCCATTGCCAAAAAGGACTGCGAGGAGCGCAAGGCCGGGGATTTTGTCACCAAAAAGGACAAACAGCGGGCCAACTACTACAATTTTTACTCCAACAAACGCTGGGACGACCTGCAAAACTATGACGTCACCATCGACACCTCCCGCTTCACCATTGACCAGGCAGTCGAGCTGCTCATTGACGCCGCCCGCAAGCTGGACAGATGAAGCCTGACGCAAAAGCCCGCCTGCCTTTGGGCAAGCGGGCCCGTTTTTTTGTCCTTGCGCTGGCCCTGGTTCTGGCCCTTGGTTTGGCGGCAGGCCTGTGGGCGCTGCGGGCCCGCAACGCCAGCTGCCAGCTGGATACCTTCTCCATGGGCAGCTATGTGCGCCAGACCCTGTGGGGGCCCGGCGGGGAGGAGGCCGCCCGCCAAGCCGCCTGGGCGGTGGATGCCCTGGAAGGAGAGCTCACCTGGCGGGAGGAGGCCTCTCAGTCTCAGGGGGGGCGGAAGGGCGCGGTCTTTCTGCTGAACCAGGCCGCGGGGACAGCGCCCGTCTCCCTGCCCCCCGCCATAGGGGGCCTGCTGGACCAGCTGTTGGACCTGAGCAGAAAAAGCGGCGGGGCCTTCGACCCCACCATCGGCCCGGTTTCCCGCCTGTGGAGCTTTGACAGCGAGCCCCGCCTGCCAGCCCCCCAGGAGCTGAAAGCGGCCCTGACTCTGGTGGGCTATGACAGGCTGGTTACCGGGGAGGAGGCCTTTTTTGAACTGACCTCTGTCTCCCGGGAGTTGTTCGACGGGAACGCGGCCCCATTGGAACAGGCAGCGGCTCTGCTGGACCCCGGCATGTCCATCGACCTGGGGGCTGTCGGCAAGGGCGCGGCCTGCGACACGGCGCTGGAGGAATACCGCCGCGCCGGGATAAAGGGGGCTGTCGTTGCCGTGGGGGGCAGCATTGGGCTGTACGGCAAGAAGCCGGACGGCAAAGACTTCCGGGTCAGCGTCCGAAGCCCGGAGGGGGAGGGGAGCCTGGGGGTGTTGGAGCTCCCCGGGGGCTTTGTGTCCACCTCCGGCAGCTATGAGAAATTTTTCCAGCAGGACGGCCGCACCTACTGCCACCTGCTGGACCCCCGCACCGGGTACCCTGCGGAGAGCGGGCTGACCTCTGTCACCGTGTGGTGCCAGGACTCCGGGGCCCTGAGCGACGGCCTGGCCACAGCCTGCTTTGTGCTGGGCTTAGAAGAGGCTCTGGCGCTGTTGGAGGAATACGGGGCCCAGGGTGTGTTTGTCACCAACGACCGCAGGGTCGCCGCCACCCCAGGGCTGAGAGAACGCTTCCGCCTCACCGCCCCGGGCTACACCATGGAGGCCCTGCCATGAGCCCGCTCACCGGACGAAAGCTTCTCACCCGCCGGGAGCTGCCCTTGCTTCTGGTCCTGGTTCTGGCAGCAGGGGGCCTGCTGCTGTGGACCCGGTTGGCCCCGGCAGGGGCAGTGGCCGTGGTCGAGGCGGAGGGCAGGGAGCTGGCCCGGCGGGAGCTCCGGCTGCTGAGCAAGCCGGAGACCCTGACCGCCGCCGGAGCCGGGGGCCTGCAGGTGACAGTAGAGCTCTCCCCCCAGGGCGCCCGGGTCATAGAGGCCGGCTGCCCGGACAAAAGCTGCCAGCGCACCGGCTGGCTCACCCAGGCCGGGGACTGCGCCGTGTGCCTGCCCGCCCGGGTGGTGCTGCGGCTGGAGGGAGGCCCGGCCGGCGCAGACGCGGAAACCTATTAAAGCGGAAGGAGGCGGGCCATGAGACAACCAAAATCCGGCTCCATCGCTCTGGCAGGGCTGCTGGGAGCCCTGGCCCTGGCCCTCTCCTTTTTAGAGGGCCTGCTGCCCCCTCTGCCGGGTATGCCCCCCGGGGCCCGGCTGGGGCTCTCCAACCTGGCGACCATGTACGCCGCCGGGTGCCTGGGCCTGCCCTGGGCCCTGGCAGTGGCAGTGGTAAAGGCGGGCTTTGGCTTTCTCACCCGGGGGCTGACGGCAGGGCTGATGAGCCTGTGCGGGGGGCTGGTCAGCGCCTCGCTCATGTGGCTGGCGCTGACAAAGACCTCTGCCGGGCTGGCGGTTACCGGGGTGTGGGGGGCGTTGGGGCACAATCTGGCCCAGCTGGGGGTGGCCTGTGTGCTGACATCCCCGGCGGCGCTTGCCTATGGCCCCTTTCTGCTGGGGTATGGCCTGCTGACAGGGCTGCTCACCGGCACAACGCTGAAGCTGACCCTCCCCCCCCTGCAAAAGCTGAGCCGCTACCTTCTGCGAAGATAGCGTTAACGCGGTTCAAAAAAGGCGATTTTTCAAGCAGGTTTACTATAAAAGCCGGCGGAGCGCGAAAACGCGGTCCGCCGGCTTTTTCCGTGAGGCGTCCGCCCCACCGCCTTCAGCTCTACCTGAGATAAGGCCGGCTGCTCACCAGCACCGCCTTTTCCGCCAAAAGCTCCCCTCTCTGCTCTGCGGTAAGCACCTCCAACCCTTCCAGCAGGGTGCAGTCAGGGGCAAAGTAAACATAGTCGAAAATGTAGCCCTCATGAAACAGCTCAGCCGGCGGCGTGTTGCCATAAAACCTGCCGTTCCAGTCCTTCCAGGCCACAGGAATCACATCCTCAAGGGCTTCTGCTGGATATTCCAGCTCGTTGCGTCTGGGGGCCTTTTCCTCCTCCGTGGCGGTCAGGTCATACCAGGCGGACTCCCACACTGTGATGCGCCGGCTGAACACCAGCACCCGCTCCTGCTTGCCGTCTATGGTCACGTCGCCCCCAAAGGTGACCACCCGCCCCGGGGTATAATACCGGCTGCTATAGCTTGAGTCGTACCGAAACCAGAAGCGGTAAGCCTTTTCGCCATCCTTGTTGAAAGACCCCGTGGCCTTTACCATGTCCTTGGGCAGCAGGACCGTGGAGGTGTTCATCCACACAATAACAGCGGTAAACATCAGCGTCATCACCACCAGCACGGTCAGGCAAAGGGCCATGGCCCGCCGCCGGAACTGCCCCCGCACCTGCCGGATGGCCTCAGCCTGAGGGGGCTCCGGGCAGTCGGGCTCCACCTTGTCAGACTGCAAAAGAGTCTGATACGCGGCCTGACAGCTCTGGCAGTCCTGCAGGTGGTCCTCCACCGCGGCCTGGGTCTCGCCGGCGCAGACGCTGTCATGATAAAGGGGCAGAAGGTCCTGAATCAACGAGCAGGGGTATTTGTTTGACATTTGCATGCTCCTTTCTGGCGGTTATGTTCTAAGAGCCTGTGCCCGCCTTTTCGCAAATCCGGCCAATGCCCGGCCCCAAGAACCCACATGGTCCCGCAGCCCGCCAACAGCCGAATCCGCTCAAAACCCCAGACACAGCTCCTGGGGCGTGCTCACATCAGTGTTCCCACGGGCCTTTTTGGCCGGCCTTTGCCATCCTCCGCGCCAAAAATTCCTGAGGTGCGCAAGGCACATAAGTCTTGCAAGCAGCTCTGGGAATTTCTGACTGGAATCTGCTCAAAAATCTCCATACTCAGCTTATGGGAACAAGCCCTGATCCGTACAAGCTCCAAAAAATGATTTTTGCCTGACAGGGGCCGGCCTGCCCCAAAGGCGCGCCGTCAGCCTTCCCAGTCCTCCATCCGGGCGCGAATCTTCAGCTTGGCCCGGTGATAGGTCACCCGGGCCCAGCTCTCGGTTTTGCCGAACAGCCCCGCAATCTGGGCAAAGCTCAGCTCCCCCAAGGCCCGCAGCCAAAACACCTCCCGATAGGGCTCCTCCAGCTGGTGCAGGGCCCGGTGCACGGCCAGCGCCATCTCCTTGTCCGAGAACCGCTCCTCCAGGTCCGTGCTGTCCGGCCAGTCCTCCTCAGGCGGAGGACCGGCGCGGCGGCGCTTCTCCGCCAGGCTGTAGTAGGTGTTTTTGGCAATCTGGCACAGCCACACCCGCATCTGGCACTGCCCCCGAAAGCTGTCAATGGACTTCATGGCCTTAAAAAAGGCCTCCTGGGTAACCTCCTCGGCCAGATGCCTGTCCCGGGCCAGGCGCAGGGTATAGCTGTATACAGCTTGATAATAATCGTGGTACAAAGCTTCCAGGTCGTGGTCCAAGGGGTCCCCTCCTCTCTGCTGACATGGGTATGACCGGCTGCAAGGCAGAACGTTACAGCTTCCCGCAAAAAATGTCCCCCTCTGTCAAAAAAAATCCCAAGCAAACCCGAGACATGTCCAAAACCTAAAAAATCCCCCCACAATCCCGGGCTGACAGAACCAACGCAGCCAACTACACCCGCCCCGCCCAATCAAACCCCATTTTAGCATAAACCAGCGGGAAGGTCCACCCCCATCCCCCCGCAGAAAAAACGCAAAGAGAGGACGCCTTCCCCAAGGGATGCGTCCTCTCTCCGCGTTTTTGCCTGCCATCTGTCACCGGTCCTTGCCGCTGGCCTGACTGCTGCTCTCGTCCTCGTCCAGCCGGGAGCCGTCCTCGTCCCGGTCCAAGCGGGAGCTGTCCTCGTCCCCGCTTACCACCCCGTCGTCAGCCAGGTCGCTGTCCAGGTTGCCGTCCAGCCCACTGGAGGCCTCGCTGCCGTCCATATGGTCCAGGGCCGACTCCACCCGGCTCACCGTCTCGCTCACATCGTCCCCCAGCCGCGAGACCACCTCAGACACGGTGCTCTGCACCTTTCCGTCCCCGCAGCCGGTCAAAGCCGCGGCGGCGGCCAGGCACAGGCAAAATGCAAGTATGCGTTTTTTCAACATAATGAATCCCTCTTTACCCAGGCAGCGGCAGCAGCCGCAGCGTCCCCCGCCGCCCTGAATTTTTTCTCTTGGAGTAGCATGGCCCGAAAATCGCAAAAAATACCTGTACCCAAAAGATTGCAAAAATTTTTTCAAAATGATAGAATACTTTAAGAAACCTGTAAGACCAGGAGGGTATGATATATTATGATCTGCACCGTCACGCTGAACCCGGCTCTGGACTGCTACCTGACCCCCCGGCAGCTGGTCCCCGGCCAAGAAAACCGCTATGAGGAGCTCCGGCTGCTGCCAGGGGGCAAGGGGGTCAATGTCTCGCTGCTGCTCTCCGGCCTGGGCGCCCGCACCCTGGCCATTGGCATAGCCGCAGGCTTTACCGGCCAGGAGCTTTGCGCCATGCTGGACCAGGCCGGGTGCCCCCACGACTTTTTCACCCTCAGCCAGGGCCTCACCCGGCTGAACCTGAAGCTGCTGCCCCCCGGCGGGCCCGAGACCGGCCTCAACGGCACAGGTCCCGCCCTCACCGGCGAAGACCTGGACCGGATGGAGCAGCGTCTGGCAGCGGCCCTGCGCCCGGGGGACATTCTGGTGCTCTCCGGCAGCCTGCCCGCGGGCCTGCCGGCGGACGCCTATGTGCGCTTGGCCAAAACCGCGCCCGCAGGGGTTGAGGTGGTGCTGGACGCCTCGGGCCCCGCCCTGCAAGAGGGCCTTGCCGTCCGGCCCTTTCTGGTCAAGCCCAACCGGCAGGAGCTGGAGGAGCTGGCCGGCCAGCCCCTGCCGGAGGAGCGGGACCTGCTGCGCTGGGCCGAAAGACTACAGCATATGGGCCCCAAAAACGTGCTGGTCTCTCTGGGCGGCCAGGGGGCCCTGCTATTGACAGAGCAGGGCCAGACCCTGCGCCGGCAGGCTCTGCCCGGCAAAGAGGTCTCCTCAGTGGGCGCGGGAGACTCCATGGTGGCCGGCTTCCTCTACGGCTGGGAGAGCACCCGCAGCCTGAGCGACGCCCTGGACTGGGGTCTGGCCGCAGGCGCGGCCACGGCCTTCACCCAGGGCATTGCCTCCGGAGACGCGGTAAAGGAGCTGTACCGGCAAAGCTTCGCCAGTCCGGCATGCTGACAATACGCCTGCCCAGAACCCTACAGCAGCCCCTTCCCACCCCTTAGCCAGACTGCCGGTCCTGTCAGAGGATGTTTACAGAAAATTAAGTTGACACAGCGGGAAAGAAACCGTAAAATAAAGATGGGGTGTTAGAAGACCCACCCTGTCCGCCAGAAAAATCATACCGCGCGGCAAGAATCTGCCGCCAGGGGGAGTATTATGAATCAGAAAGGGAACCACGGCGGAAGGCCGGTGGAAAACGAATACCGCAGCTCTCAGATGTACCGCACCCTCAACGGCATCAATCTGCCCGGGGCCGACAAGCTGGCCGAGGGCCTGGGCAAAGCCGCCGCGGGCATTGACGCGGCCCTGCACACAGTCAACGCTGCCGCCCAGAATTACCAGCAGAACAGCCAGCCCCCCCAAACCCAGCAAACCTACCGCTACCGGTATCCCCAGCCCGGCCAGCCTCCCCGGCCCCCTCAGCCCGGCCCGGCCCCCCAGCCGCCCCGGGCGCCCCAGCCGGGCCCTGGGGTCCGCCAGGGCCGCACGGCCTACACCGGGCCCCGGGCCCAGCCCCACCGGCCCCCCGCAGGGGTCACGCCGGCCCCTGCCCCCCAAATGCCCCCCATGAAGGTGGTGCACATGGGCAGTCCGGCCAAATATTACATCACCGGCGCCGCAGCCCTTCTCTACGCCCTCAACGCCCAGATGACCGAGCCCGCAGAGTTCGCGGTGTTCGGCATTGTGGTGCTGCTGGTGTTTCTGCTGTCCGGGGCGCTGTTCCGGGGCAAAAAGCAGCTGGCGCCCGTTCAGGCCCAAGAGCCAAAGCCCCAGCCTCAGCCTGAGCCCCAGGCCAAAAAAGAGCCCGAGCCCGAGAAAAAATCCGCCACCGGCAACCCAGAGGTGGATAAGATCATCAACGAGGGCCACGATATGATCAAAAAGCTCCGGGCCGCCAACGACGCCATCCCCGACGAGGCCCTGTCCGCAGACATCGACCGCATGGAGCGGGCCTCGGCGGACATCTTCAACTATATTGCCAAGCACCCGGGCAAGGCCCCTCAAATCCGTAAATTCATGAACTACTACCTGCCCACCACCCTCAAGCTGCTGGGCAGCTACGAGCAGCTCTCCAAGCAGTCGGTAAAGGGGGAGAACATCACCTCCACCCTGTTCAACATCGCGGGCATGATGCACACCGTGGCCGACGCCTTTGAAAAGCAGCTGGACTCCCTGTTCACCGACGAGGCCATGGACATCTCAGCGGACATCACCGTGTTCGAGACCATGCTCAAGCAAGAGGGCTTTGTGGAGGAGAACCGGCCCGGCAGATGAGAAAGAGCATGAATATCAGGCGGAGAATGGAGCGCGCGCCGGAGCAAGCAGACGGCCCTTCGGGTCATCCTGGGCGGAAAGAGTACTGCATAACCCGGCCGCAGCAGCCCCGGCTTAAAAAATCTTTAAGAAACCGCAAAATAACCTGTAACATCTCAGATATAAAATAAATTCAGGAAATGAGGTTGTAAGGATGGAAAACGAGATCAAACTGACCCTGGAAGAGCCAACCATGCCCACGCTCACCCTGGACCCTGAGGCCCAGGAGCAGCCCGCCCCCCCGGAGGAGCCCCAGATCACCACCCTGGACGAGAGCATTCTCACCCCCGAGGAGCAGAAAATGGTAGACGACTTCTCCCAGAAGATCGACCTGCAAAACAGCACCCTGGTCATGCAGTACGGCTCCGCCGCCCAAAAGAAGATCGCCTCCTTCTCCGACACCGCCCTGAACAATGTGCGCACCAAAGACCTGGGCGAGGTCGGGGACCAGATCAGCAATCTGGTGGTAGAGCTCAAGGGCTTTGACATTGACGAGGAGGAGAAGAAGGGCTTTTTCGGCTTCTTCAAAAATTCCAGCAACAAAATCGTGGCCATGAAGGCCCGCTACGACAGCGCTGAGGTGAATGTCAACAAAATCGCCGCCGCTCTTGAGAGCCACCAGGTCCAGCTGATGAAGGACGTGGTCATGCTGGATAAGCTCTACGACATGAACCTCAACTACCATAAAGAGCTCTCCATGTACATTATCGCGGGCAAAAAGAAGCTTCAGCAAGAGCGGGCCACCACCCTGGAGCAGATGAAGCAGCGGGCCCGCCAGTCCGGCCTTGCCGAAGACGCCCAGGCCGCCAACGACTTTGCCCAGCAGTGCGACAGCTTTGAAAAGAAGCTCCACGACCTGGAGCTGACCCGCATGGTCAGCGTACAGATGTCCCCCCAGATCCGCCTGGTGCAAAACAACGACAAGCTCATGAGCGACAAAATCCAGTCCACCCTGGTGAACACCATTCCCCTGTGGAAGTCCCAGATGGTCCTGGCCTTGGGTCTGGCCCACAGCGAGCAGGCAGTGCGGGCCCAGCGTGAGGTCACAGACATGACCAACGAGCTGCTGCGCAAAAACGCCGACAAGCTGAAGATGAGCACCATCGAGACCGCCCGGGAGACCGAGCGCGGGGTGGTGGACATGGAGACCCTGCGCCACACCAACCTGAGCCTCATCCAGACCCTGGACGAGGTGGTAAAGATTCAGGACGAGGGCCGGGCCAAACGCCGCGCCGCCGAGCAGGAGCTGGGCCGCCTGGAAGGCGAACTCAAACAAAAGCTCCTCGACATCCACTCCTAGCGGAGAGCAGTTCGCGTATCGCTCGCTCCGACTCGCTACGTTTCTCCTGCCACCTAGCGGCATCCCGCGCAAAGAAAAAGCCCCGGCGAGAGGCCAACCTCCTCCTAGCGGAGAGCAATTCGCGTATCGCTCGCTCCGACTCGCTGCGCTTCTCCTGCCAGCCAGCGGCATCCCGCGCAAAGAAAAAGCCCCGGCGAGAGGCCAACCTCCTCCTAGCGGAGAGCAATTCGCGTATCGCTCGCTCCGACTCGCTGCGCTTCTCCT